>JBMOME010000160.1:0-11693 GCA_049323095.1 Thermodesulfobacteriota bacterium | reverse complement strand
GAGAACGTGGAGTGCCTGGTGCGCACGGCCGTGCGCACCAGGCATCTTCTCTGCGAACTCTGTGCTCTCTGCGGTGAAATGGTTTTCTGCAACATCCCCGCGTAACTGAATAGATACCTTGACCCTATGATGAAGAAAACCATGTTTGACATCCCGGGGTCACCATGTTATGAATTTTGAGAACGTCTTCGGGTTGTCCCCGAAAGACCCCGTCAAGAGCTGCTCGGTAGTAGTGCTCAGAACTCCCAAGTAATTGGTTTGTTCCACCGTTTCCGAGGCGAGCCTCCGTCGACACGAGGGGGATCAGATACGTTATTATGAGCGCGCTGATCGCGGATCTTTTCTGCGCACAAGAACCTCTTGACCGATTCAGGTGTCGTTGAGTAAAAGGACTCGGAACAACTCCACAGAGCCCGAGACAAAGAGAAAAGCAGCTTCTCACCCAAATCTCGGCAAAGTAATTGGTGGCAGGGGAACGCGGGATCGCGGCGTTGAGTCATAAGCAATAGGATGCCTCTTGATCGGCAGTCTTCCGCGTGCGGGCAGCGTGCAGAAGAATTGAATGCGGGACTGCCGCGTAAGATATACGCAATGGCTACAGACGGGATAGAAGCGGCCACCCCATTAAGGCCGCGGGAGCTGTAAGGAAGCCTCGTTGCGGGGCCTCTGTCGATCCACGAGACAGATTTGACGGGTGCTTACGATTCGCGCGGCTGTGGCTGCCACGCACTGAGTGGCCGCGCACCATTGCCAGAACTACGGAGGGCTGTACACGAGCCCTGTGGAACAACCTCCTGAGAAGCCCGAACGTGGGCTTGGCAGTACGGGGTTTTCCGCAGCGATGAGACGAGCGCTCGTAGTGACGCCCTCTTCATTGAGAGCGCCCATACATCCCTATGATGCGGGGGGAGCGTTTACCTCGCGATTATTGGCGACGAGGTCGAAAAAAAGAATTCTCATCCCGCACGAACAGAGGTTCGATTCGGTAACAATTCAGAACGAAGCCGCCAAAGCGGCTATGGAGGATCACACATTGCAAAGGTGTAAGAACTGCGGACGACAGTACAACGTCATCCAATCCATGACCTACTCGGCTTACGGGTATTGCTCGTGGGATTGCCTGATGAAGGGAAAGAACCAGCCTAACCAGTCCAGGAGCAACCGACGGAACTGGAACCCCCGCCAAGTTTCTGGGAATCGCTCCAGGTAAGGTCGGAACTACACTCCTCGACCGTCCAGCTCGAGAGAATCCTTCCTGTCTGTGCGTCCTTCAGTCAGGCCCTTACGCTTACGGAGTGCGGCAAGAAGCGGCGCCTCTCCGAAGGAGAGGCTTCCCGCTACGGGAATGCCGCGTAAAGCCGGTTGGGAAGCCGTGCAAGGCTTCAAGCGCATCCGGAGCCGCGGACCTGGCCCCTTCTGCGAAAGGGTGATATGATTTGCAGGCTCAAGGCTGACACGGGAAGAAATTGCCCGGTTGGTCTCCTACAAGCCTACAGGTGAGGAATACGAGGAGCAAGCAAGACTCATGGCACCGAAACGGGTTACCCTCGAAGCCGTCGTGGGAGAAATCGACGGCATACATCGGGATCTGGCAAGGCTTTCCGTTGACGAACGCTTGGGGCGGGCGTCCGCGTTGACCAATACGGACATTTTCGAGTCTCATCCCGTGCCTACCAAGCCTGGGACACTGACATATCTGAGGGAGCTGATTAGCTCATCCGATTCGCCGGAACAGGCGCGTCGTATCGAGACCGCGCTCTTTGGCTGTATGGACCTCACGATCTTCAAAGAAACGTCGAACCTCGTGGATATGCTCAACTTTTACAGCGCTCGCGGCCGGATGCATGTGGACAACGAGAAGGTTCCGCTGCTGGAAGTGGTTCCGTGGCTCCAGTGCCAGCCCGACTTCGACAAGCGCGAGCAGATGCGCAAGGAATGCACCATCTTTTTCAAAGCCATTAATAATCCTATGCTTACCGGGATCCTGGAGCTCACCATCAGGGCAGTAAAGCAGCAGTTCGGCTTCGAAAACTACGTCCGGTACGCGGAGGCGAAGAAGGGGATCTCCTTCGACGAATATGAAAAGGTCTATCGTGCCTATCTGGACGCCACTTCCGATACCTACAGAGCCAGAATCACCCCGTGGGTCGAAGAGGAGATCGGGCGACCTTTTGAGAACCTGAGCCGATATCACGCGCTCTATATGGTTCGGATAAAGCGGTTTGACCGTTTTTTTCCCGTCACCCGGCTTAGAGAAATCGTGGAAAAGACGTTTGCCGGCCTTGGCTTTGACCTATTTGCCCGCAAGGATCTAGTCGTGGATCTTTCCGACGGCCCGGCCAAGAACCCTGACGGCGTTTGCATCGGCGTGGAAATTCCCGGAGAGATCCATGTCCTCATGAAACCTGTAGGCGGATTGATCGACGTGGAGACGCTGCTCCACGAAGTGGGCCACGCTTTCTTTCTCAGCCATATCAGTCCACAACTTCCGGCGGTGTACCGCCGCCTGTACCGGTCACCCGCCCTTGACGAGACCTTTGCGTTTCTGTTCATGGAACTGATCGGAAACCCTGCCTGGCTCACCTCGATCGCGGGAATGTCTTCCAAAGAGGCGGACGATCTGACCGACCTTCTTCAAACCAAGCGCTTGTGCCTGATCCGTCGGTACATCGGGAAGTTCCTCGCGGAAAAGGAGCTGCACGAAAAGGGAAACATAAAGGATTCCGGCCCGTACTGCAGGCACCTGCAAGAGGCAACCGGCTTTGTTTACGAACCTGAAGCATACCTGGTCGATATGGAATCGGATTTCTATTCCCTGGAGTATCTGAGGGCGTGGGCAGGCGCGCACGCGCTTCAGACTCATCTCGAGGGGACTTTCGGTCAAGAGTGGTTTTCTTCACCCCAGGCCGGCGAACTCCTGAGGCAGTTGGCCTCCAGCGGCCGCCGCGATTCTGTTGAAGAAGTCTTGACACCTCTTTGCGGCCGGCCCCCCCGTTTGCCCGCATAGCCAAGGCATTGATCTGAGGCGGATCATACGGTATAAAAGGAGCTTAAGGATTCTCCGGTGCGAGTCGGAACCGGTCGGCGGTGCGCGGCGAACAGCCAATTGAATCGCAACACCGAGTGAAAATTGATGGACCGATTCAGAGGAAGAACCTGACGGCTCGCAGGAAACTCCAACAATAGTACGTCTCGCTCTCGCAGATCTTGCTGTAATTGAGAAGGCGGAACGACCGAGGTGAACGGTATGCCCACCGAACCGATTCGAGAATATGCTGATTCCGACGGCCGGTACGGCGTTGTGCAAACCCAGTACGCGCACTTTGATGGGGTCCAACTGGAATCAGGTTTCTACCTAGGACCCCTCGCCGTCGCGTACGAAACATATGGCACACTCTCCCCGGCCAAGGACAACGCGGTGCTCGTGGTCCATGCGCTCTCCGGGGATGCACACGCGGCCGGCAGGGACGAGAACGGGAGAATCGGCTGGTGGGACGCGATGATAGGCCCTGGTAAGGGCATCGATACTGACCGGTATTTTGTCATCTCTTCGAACTGTCTGGGCGGGTGCAAGGGGACCACGGGGCCGTGCAGTAGAAACCCTGCCACAGGCAAGGCCTATGGGCGCGCTTTTCCGCTGATCACCATGAGTGACATGGTGAACGTCCAGCGTATGCTTGTGGATCGCTTGGGCATAGATCGGCTTCTTACCGTGGTGGGCGGTTCCATGGGCGGAATGCAGGCCCTGGACTGGGCAGTCCGGTATCCCGACCGTGTCCGGTCTTCCGTGGTGATAGCTGCCACGGCTCGCCTCTCTCCGCAGGGGATTGCGTTTAACTGGGTGGGCAGGAACGCGATCTATAGCGACCCTATCAGGGCCTGTGGCGATCCTGAAAAAGAGGCGCTCCGAGACAAAGACGGCCGCGGGCTTGCCGTAGCGCGCATGATCGGGCACATCACGTATCTTTCGGAAGATACGATGGAGGTAAAGTTCGGCCGCAAACGCAAACTGACCGATATGGAGGGCTTCCGGTACAGTTTAGGGGAGAATGGGACCGAAAACGGCGAGTTTGAGGTGGAGTCTTACCTGGAACATCAAGGAAGCGCTTTCATAAGACGCTTTGATGAAGACTCGTACATCATCATCACCAAAGCTATCGACTATTTTGACTTGGAAGGGCAGTACGGAAGCCTCACCAATGCATTCAAGGATATCACCGCAAAGATCCTGGTAATCTCTTTCTCTTCGGACTGGCTCTATCCCACGTCCATGTCCCACGCAATCGTCAAAGCCTTGCAAGCCACAAAGAAGGACGTCTCGTTCATAGAGTTGGATCTGCCCTATGGGCATGATTCCTTTCTCGTGAACGCGGGGATGCCTTCCATGACTCGCATCATGAAAGGGTTCTTGAATGGCGTCCGCTGAGCTTCAGGAAGTACGCACACCATTCGACGAGTTCGAGGCCGGGTTCAATGTCATTATCGACCTGATCACGCCCGGCACTCGCGTGCTCGACCTTGGGTGCGGATCGGGCGCGCTCTTACAGCGCCTCAGAGATGAGAAGGACGTGGAAGGGTGCGGTGTTGAACTGGAACAGGATAGTGTGATCCAGTGCGTCGAGCGAGGGATCCGCGTGATGAGGCTTGACTTGGACGACGGCCTCGGCGGATTCCCGGATCTGAGCTACGAGTACGTGATCCTCAGCCGAACTCTGCAACAGCTTATGCGGCCGGACCTGGTGCTCAAGGAGATGATGCGGGTCGGGTCCAAGTCCATCATCACGTTCCCGAATTTCGGGCACTGGAAGGTCGCTCTTCAGTACCTGATACAGGGCCGTGTGCCCCAGTGCTCCACGCACCCCCATCCCTGGTTCAATACGCCGGATATTCATCCTGTGACGATCAGCGATTTCAGAGATTTTATCAAAGAGATCGGCGGAAAGATCGAACGGGAGATCCATATAATCGGCAATGTGCCTCGGGAAGACGCGTTCTGGGCCAATCGACGGGCCGAGTGGGGCTGTTGCTTGATCTCCGCCGCATGACGACGGGATAGAGATACAGTCTGAGCCCAAGCTCGATGCTTTTCAGTTGATGGAGAGCACGGCGAGAAGATAAGATACGTGCGTTTGCACATCACTGAAGGGGATGCCCGCATTCTCTCTTTTACGGGAATTCGGGACCCCTCTTTGTTGTTCTTTTTTTCGCCACGGCATGGATAAGCAGTTATGAGGCCTTATTTCGAATTCAATGAAAAAGACCCGGTCTTTTCCATTGTTGAAGAGACCGAGTTTTTTCGCTTGAAGATGGACGGCGCGGAAATCCGCGAAGAGGATGTTGAGGACTTTCTCGACACTACGGTGGAATGGTTTAGTTCAAATCCCACCAAGGGCATTCTGATCGACTTCAAGGGCGTGAAGGTGGTTTGCGGCGAGTTTGCCGAGCACTTACGTCGCTACTATGTAGACTTGAAGGCCAGAGGTCTGCCGGTACGTTTTGTGAACGTGGACCCCAATCTCAAGAGAGACGTGGATGTGACAAACATCACGGTAGTCTTGAGTTTGAGTGATTTAAATAAGCCTGCTGTCAGTGCAAAACAGATCATCAAAGACCTGGCTGAAGGACTGAACGACTCGCAGCTCATGGCAAAGCACGGTCTTTCCGACAAGGGTCTGGAGAGCATGTTCCGGAAGCTGGTAGCAAGGGGAGTTATTAGCGAGGCCTATCTCGCCAGAAGACAAGAGAAACTGAGCCAGCCCACCATAGAAGTCGATGCGGCGGAAGGGTCAGCGAGAAAGGTAACCGTTGACGCGATGGAAGTTCTGGTGGATATCGCGGAGGGCCTTTCGAACGAAGAATTGATGGATAAATTCCGACTCTCGCCCAAAGGGCTCCGAAGTTTGCTCAGAAAGCTCTACGCCAAAAGATTCATCGATCACAAAACCTTCGCACAACGTCGTCGGAAGACAAAAGCCTGAAAACGTGGCAGCATCTTTGCGCCGTGTGCTGGTATGCACGCCAAACCCTACATATCGCGTCTGTCGTGAGGGGGATTTGCTTTCTCAGGAAGCCTTTCACTCTTGCTGCGCAATTATCAATCGCTTCAAACACTCAACGGCCCGAGCAAGACTTTCCGCATAGGAGCTTGCGACCTCGGGTCGCCAATGAGTGGCCGCGAATTCAATTACTCGTGACGAGTAAGCGGGTCCAACAATTCTGCCGCTCCCAGTCCGAGGGACCATGTCTTGTAGGATTTCTTTACGTCTTGATTGACGAGCCAGACTTACCATCGTTTGTTTGGCGTTCGCCAACGACTCCGGATTGCTCGGGATCAGGCTACGCGACACACCGAGAAAGGAGGCGATCTGCTCGCGATCAGCAAGCAACCAGGCTTCAACCTGCCGCACCGCAACGCGGAAGCACATGAATGCTGCAGGATGCGGTAACCACTCCGAGCGCAAGGGCGGAGCGCAATCAGCATCGTTGTCGAGATCGACGACAACGATCCAGGGAAGACGCTGAGCAGCGTTGTTATATCCTTGAATCTTCATTCGGATATGCTGTTTCCCGTTCTTTCCGTACATACTCCCAGGAATCGCTCCCGCGTAGGCCACGAGCCTGCGAACCACTGCCTCATCCACAACTCCCTCGACCGCGCCGGAGATCACCACTGCTTCGGGCATTTCACAGATCCCCGAAGAGTGTAACTTGGTCGGCCCTCTCGGGGCGCGTTTTAGGAATCACAGCATCGGCTATTGTCAACCCACCCTGCAAAAGGTCCTTAATCTCTCCAAAGCTGCTGGCTGGTGAGACTACGGTTCCCTCCCACCCAGGTAACAGCAAGAGTGTTTCATCAAGGCCGATCCCCTCATCGCGGAGCAAGTCAGGGGAGTGCGTACTAATTAATATTTGCCGTCCGGACCTACGCTGGACTCGAGCGAACATCTGGGGGAGGAAGCGAACGATCTCGGGATGGAGGGAAAGCTCGGGTTCCTCAAACAGTAAAGGCCCGCCTCCTGCCATGGTCGCCCAGAGAAGGCCCATGAGGCGGAGAGTGCCGTCGGAAAATTGCTCCTCGGTCTGCCATGCGCCTTGTGGACGCCAGTGGTCATATTTGCCGCGCAGATGGGGTGTGCCTCTTGCATCGCGGTGTAGTTCGATCTCGCTCAGTTGGGGAACCGCGACACGAAGCGCGTCCTGGATTCTTCTCAGACGGGCGTTACGCGTAGGCTCTGGCGTCTTAGCAATTTCTTCCAGGAAATCGCCGCCGAAGGGATCGTGGGTTCTGCCTACGGAGCGATCCGGCTCGCGCACGAGCTGTGGAACGATGTGAAGGTACCGGACGGACTCAAAGAATGTCACGATTTCTCGGAAATCGCGGTTCACGTTTACTTGTTCAAGGTACGTCTGCGTCAAGCGCTCGGGATCGCTGCGGTCTTCGTTGTTTGGCCGATCAAGGACGATATCTCCATCGCGGAAGACCCTCTCTTCTCTCACGATCGGCCGGCGCTGCTTGTCCTGGTTGAAACGAAGATCATATGTCCACTGCGGGGAGTCTCCTGCTGCTTCGATAACGACATAGACTCGCACATCGGAATAGCGTCGCGCAGCAAGGCATCGAATGGCGTCTACCCCGCCACGCCGGCTTACGGCTTCACGAAAGCCGCCCCCAACGGAAGCCAGATCCCGGAGAAATCGAAACACATCAAGGAAGTTGGACTTCCCCGATGCATTGGGACCAACGAGGAAAGCGCGCTGCTGAAGCGTGACATCCACGCTTGCGAAGTTCTTCCAATTATCGAGCCCGATCTTCGAAAAACGCATAGGAACTGTCCGCCGTTGGGCCATAACACACCCTCTGTAGGTATACGTTTTTCCCTCGGGGCAGGACATCCCGGCATACACAAACCGTATGTACCAGGTCAAAGCCAATCGGCTGGATTGACGATGCTGGAAGTACGCAAAACAGTCGTGACGCCGGCTCGAAAGCCTGTTCTGTCCTGTCACGCAACGTACCGTGCCGCAGACTTCGAGTCAAGAAAAAGCAGGCTTATGGCCGCTCACACCAGCATAGCGCAGTGCAATGCCTAGGGGAAACGGCTTCATAGCCTGGATCTTCGTTTCACGCGAGAAAGCTTGACCGCGAGGGCCCTATGGCACTAAATTAAATGGTTTGTGTGCGGTGAAAGGACCCTGCCCGCGGCCCGCACGAGGATGCTTCCATGATCACTCTGATAAAAGGCTTCCACGACATATTGCCCGACGACAGCCCCAGGTGGGAGTTCATCGTTCGCACCGCCGCGGAAACCCTTCGCACATTCGGGTTTCGCGAAATGGTGGCGCCGATCATGGAACGCACCGAACTCTTCGAACGAGGCATCGGCGAACTGACGGATATTGTCGAAAAGGAGATGTACACGTTCGAGGATCGAAATGGCGAGTCGTTGACTCTCAGACCCGAAGCCACCGCGGGTATATTGCGAGCCATTGCGGAGCATTCGCTGCTGCGAAAAGAACCGGTGCTCAAGGTATTCACCATCGGTCCCATGTTTCGCCGTGAACGGCCTTCCAAGGGACGGTTCCGCCAGTTCTTCCAGGTTGATGCCGAAGTGGTGGGGGATGATTCGCCTTTCACCGATGCGGAAGTGATCGCTGCTGCCCACGCGATCATGGCAAATATCGGCGCGACAGGACTGATGATGGAGATCAACTCAGTCGGGTGCCCCGATTGCCGTGCGCTTTATCGGACGGTCTTGCAGGATTACCTCAGAGCTTACCTGCCGGAACTTTGCGACGACTGCCGACGGAGATACGAGCGGAATCCGCTGCGAGTGCTGGACTGCAAGGTGCCCCGATGCGTGGAGATCGCTCGGGACGCGCCTTTGATCCTCGACTATCTGGACGAGTCCTGCCGGAGTCACTTCCAGGCTGTGCAGGACGCGCTGAACGTGCTGGGCATACCTTATCGAATCGAGCCCCGGATGGTCCGCGGACTGGACTACTACACGAGAACCGCGTTCGAGATAGTCCATGAGGAGCTGGGCAGATCCAAGGCTGTGGGAGGCGGCGGGCGATACGACAGCCTTCTCAAGGAACTGGGCGGCCCTGATGTGGGCGGCATCGGATTTGCCATCGGCCTGGAACGCCTATCTATGGGCCTCTCTGACGACGATCCTCGATTCGCACGATCAATCGAGGTGTACGTGGCAGCTTTGGGAGATCGGGCCCAACCCGAAGCTTTTCGAATCATCGACCTGCTTCGCAAGGCAGGAATCGCCGCGGACACTCGATATTCCACAAAGAGCCTCAAGGCCCACCTGAAAGTCGCGGACCGCTTCGGCGCAGACAAGGTGGTGATGTTGGGCGACAATGAACTCGAACGAAACGAAGTAACCGTTCGCGACATGCACACGAAGGAACAATTCACCGTGCGAACAGAAAGCATCGTAGCGTTTCTGCAAGGAGCCGAATCTTGAATCTCGACTTCCTCAATGGATGGACACGCACACACCTATCCACCGATGTGAGCAAAGACCTGGTGGACAAGGAAGTCCTCCTGATGGGCTGGGTGCTAAGACGCCGGGATCACGGCGGAGTGATATTCGTGGATCTGCGCGATCGCGCGGGCCTGGTGCAGGTGGTCTTCAATCCGGAATTTGCTCCGGAAGCTCACCGGAAAGCTCACCATCTGAGGCCTGAATGGGTTGTGGCAGTAAGAGGGGTAGTGCGACTTCGACCGGAGGAATCGATTAATCCCGATCTTCCCACCGGCGCCATTGAGGTCTTCGCGGAGGAGCTCCGAACGCTCAACTCATCAGAGCCGCCTCCGTTTCCGCTCGATGACGAGACTCCGCCGACGGACGCGGTGCGCTATCGATACCGATATCTGGATCTCCGCCGCGAAGGAGGAGCCAGGAAGTGCCTGTTGATCAGGCACCTGGTGGCGGCAATTGTCCGGGACTTCCTCAACAAAGAGCATTTTATTGATGTGGAGACCCCTTTTCTTACCGTGAGCACGCCCGAAGGCGCGCGAGATTATCTGGTCCCCAGTCGAGTTAACCCCGGGCAGTTCTACGCGCTCCCTCAATCTCCGCAGATCTTCAAGCAGCTTCTCATGGTTGCGGGATTGGAGCGGTACTACCAGATCGTTCGTTGCTTCCGGGACGAGGATCTCCGAGCCGATCGGCAGCCCGAGTTTACTCAGGTGGACATGGAGATGTCTTTTATTGAGGAAGACACGATCTTTGATATCATCGAGCGCCTCATGGCCCGTATCTTCGCAGAGGTCCTGGAGGTTAACCTTGAAATTCCCTTTCCCACGCTTCCGTACGATGAAGCCTTGAGGCGATTCGGGCTGGACAAACCCGACATTCGATTTGGCATGGAGCTGACGGACATTTCGGACATCGTGAAGAATACTCAGTTTGGCGTGTTCCGTGCCGCGATGGAGTCGGGCGGAATTGTCAAAGCCCTGAAGGTGGCCAACGGGGAGCGGCTCTCCCGCAAGGAGCTGGATGACCTGCGCGACTTCGCTGCCATTTACGGAGGAAAAGGGGTTGCATACGCTCGCATCAAGGAGAGCGGGGAATGGCAATCGCCAATCGCCAAGTTTCTTTCCGACGATGAACGTGAAGAGATTGTCGCTCAGGTGGGGGCCCATCCCGGGGACGTGGTCCTTTTCGCAGCGGACAGCGGGCAGATCGTGAACGATGTGCTGGGCAATCTTCGTAACAGCTTGGCTCAGCGCCTCGGAGAAATTCCGCAGGGAGAGCACCGATTCGTCTGGATTACGGACTTTCCTATGTTTGAGTATGATAAAGACGAAGGGCGATTCCAGAGCATGCACCACCCATTTACGTCTCCGCGACAGGAAGATTTGCACCTGCTTGAAAGCGATCCTGCAAAGGTTCGTTCACGAGCCTACGATCTCGTGCTAAATGGGTCCGAAATAGGTGGTGGGAGCATACGAATCCATCGCAGCGACGTGCAGAAAATGGTCTTTTCCGCGCTCAAGATCGGCCCCCAAGAGGCTGAGGAGAAGTTCGGGTTCCTGTTGGAGGCGCTGCGTTACGGCGCTCCTCCCCACGGAGGTATTGCGCTGGGATTCGACCGAATGGTGGCCATCATAACGGGATCGGAATCCATACGGGACGTGATAGCATTTCCCAAGACACAGAGGGCAACGTGTCCGCTCACCGGCGCGCCCGCTTCTGTGACTCCTGAACAGCTCCGGGAGCTGAACTTGAAAATTGTTAAGAAGTAGTAAGGAGACGAAACATGGCAAAATTTGATCCAAAAAAAGGAGTCATGTATCACGAATTCAACAAATTCGACAAAGAGAGATCCATCCGTGAGGTGAACGAGCCGAATCTGCTGCGTAACATCTTTCCGTACACAGAAGTGCCGAAGGTGGATTTCGATTTTGCCATTCTGCCCATTAATCCTGCGAGGACCTTCCTCATTACCGATACTACGTTTCGGGATGGGCAGCAGGCCAGGCCTCCATTCTCAGTGGAGCAGATCAGCCGGCTCTTTGATTTCCTGCATCAGCTTTCCGGGCCTCGCGGAATTGTCCGTCAGTCGGAGTTTTTCCTGTACACGAAGAAGGATCAACAGGCTGTCGAGAAATGCAAAGCAAAGGTCTATCCGTACCCGCAGGTGACCGGCTGGATCCGAGCCAACAAGAAGGATCT
>JBMOME010000159.1:0-11723 GCA_049323095.1 Thermodesulfobacteriota bacterium | reverse complement strand
GGGACGAAGAGGTGGATCTTTGCTCATCGGTCACCCGGCAATGAATTGCCGGGCTACTTTCAGTCGCCCCCTTGGGGCTTCAGCGGAGTTGAATGAATGATCCTTTTGAAAAAAGGGTTCCTCCTCGTGCTTTGCTTCTTTGAAAGTGAGTTGGTGCTAGAAAGTAAATCCTACGCCTGCGGTGAGCGCGAACGTGCTTTGGAACCATTCGTTGTTCAAGCGCTGGTTATCTTCTTGGTATTGTGCAGTTCGATTTGACCCACTCACGGTCAGCACGAGGTCGGGGATCACTTCCCAGAGCGCGGTGAAGCGGCCCGCGGCGAGGTATCCTCTCGTAATCATATGCATGCCTTCGAGTTGAAGGCTCACCTCGGCCCCGAGCGGAAAGAAGTATTTGAATTCCAGCCCAAGGACCGGGAAGATCCCATCAAGCTCGCGCATGTTCGAGTAAATCCCTTCTTCCTTGGTCGGCCCATTTACCGTGATAGCATTACGCACGTAGTAAGCGCCCATCCTAGGCACAATTGCCCATCCCTCCAGGTCAACCAGATGGTAGCCGTACGTGAGACGAGCCCAGTCCATATTGAGCCGCGTTTCCACAGTCTCGCCCGCGGCATACGTTTTGTTCTGAAATCGAAAGGTCCTGTTGAGATTCTTCACGCCGGTGAGGGAATAGGCGAGATACTCTGCATCCAGGAAATGTCTCTCCACGATGCGGGCGTACAGGAAAAAGGAAGTGCCTTCGGTGGCCCCAACCCCCAGCTCGTCCAGCCCCACGCGCGATCCCGACCCCGGCCTTCCCCCGGCCGGGACCAGAAAATCGCCCGTTGGCCACAAATAGCTGAATTCCATGCCAAGCACGAATCGAGTGTACGGGCTCAACTGGAAAGATTCCGCGGCTAAGACCGGTTCCCCCACTCCCCACCAAACCCAGAGGAACCCCACGACGCTCAGAACGACACGGAGGCGAGCATGCATCTGGCCTTTCACCCCTGTGTGGCAGACATGTGGTATGGATTAACGTTCATATAGTAGAAGATGCACCGCTGCCCGACCCGGCAGGCTCCCACTCCAATTGCTGTTCAGAAGCCGACTCAACACCCGCTCATCAATGATCCCTCTTCGACCGGTGGACCGATCTGCGCCAAGCTCTACTATCGGCCTGGGGGAAAAGCAAGCGCAAAAAACCGCAAAGGTAACCATTCAGATACGCGGGGGAGGCCACAGGCAAAGGGCAGCAACCCGTCATTCCTGCGGAAGCAGGAATCCAGATTCTTTAATATTTCCTGGACCCCGGCTTTCGCCGGGGTGACGACATTAGGCCGCGGGACTTCTCTTGAGCCAACCTTGCCAGCCTCTTCCCTCGCGAAACTAAAGACTTACCCGCAAAGTGAGTCGATCCCGCGCAGCGCAAATCAACCCGCTTCAGGGCTTCTTCGGGCGACTGTTGAACCAATCGACGATTTCCCTCAGTTCAGCCAGTTCTCGTCCCGAGAATTTTTGCAGGACGCTTAGGAGCTGCTGTGAAAGCCACAACTTCTCTTCCGGCTGGGCCGATTCCGCAGCTTCGACGTACTCCTGCAGGAGGCCGATTATGACTCGAAGCTGGTCCAAAACTGAATCTGCGACCACGGAATCGAGTCTTCGCTGCTTGATGTCGAGAATGTTTATCACTTTGGACAGATCCACCGCAGGGTCCGCGCCGGCAGGCGCTCCGGATTTCATGATCACCTGAGCGGATGCAGCCGAGATCGGATGGGCTCGCTGCAATTCTTGCACGTCAAGGCTTGGATAAATCTCTCTGACTTGCACGCCGGTTCTCACGTCGTACAGCTCTGCCTCGCGCACGTCACCTGCTTGCCGAGCCTTCCTCAGGACGCGGACAAGGATGGAGCTATCTCTTATCAGGAAATGGTCAAACTTCTCGCCCGTTGCCATGAAACCACTATAGCATGGCTCTTCCAGGCGACTCATTTGATTTTCCAAGGAGTTGCTACAAGGTGCAGGAAAGCGTGCGAGTTACAGGAAGGCCGGGAAGAAGCGGCAAGAGCAACAAGGGTGTGAAGGCCATCGCCTCTATTGCTCTTCTTCGCTCAATTCCGCGAGCACGGACTTCAATCGATCCGCGAACACCGGTTCATACTGTGGGTCTTTTCTTATCTTGCCGAACTGCTCCCACAACTCGGGCGGCAAAACGGACGGATCATAGTCAACAGTAGCTGTTCCTTGAAAGACATTCACCGAAAAGTCCTTAAGCCCCGGAATGCGCTTGGGCGGGCCTTGCAGATTGGCTCCGTCGAACAAGAAAGCGAGCTTGGGGAGGTCCCACAGAGAGATCTTAAGCGTGACCCGACCGGGCACATGGTCCGCCAAGTCCACGATATGGGCAGCTTTGAGCGCAATGTTGACAATTTGTTCATTGTTAAGTGATGCAAGTCTTCCGGTCATGAGTGGCTTTCCGTGATAAGACGGTACCGGGTCCTCTCCAGGTCTGTGCTAACCTCGGCAGCACCTGCGACCGTGTTTTCTTCGATAGGATGCGCTCTCCCGAACAGGTCGCGATGAGTGATTCTTTAGCAGTTTATTACGGAATACACCAGGCGAAGGAGTGAAGCGTCGGTAGTGAATATGCGACCATGTGAAGTATTCTGCCCGCGACCACGACAAAAAATAAGCCCGGACGAGCCGGGCATAATTGGGTACGATTGTTCTGTCTTGCTGAAGAATAATATGCCATAATTATCATGAGTTGTCAATATGTCAGAGTAATAACATTAGAGTATTTAGATAACACCCGATAATTTAAACCTAAATTGCTATCACGGTAGCTTGATTGACCTAGGGCTACACTCGTCTTCTTGGAGAATGTGGGGTTCAAGGCTTTGATGCAAGTGGAGGCATGCTTATCTTTTTGCTCAGAACGAAGTGATGCGCGAAGAACGCAGAAGTCGGTCACGGTCTCTAAGGGGAGTGCATTGAATGAGCCCACAGCATCGAAATTACGGCAGGGGATGCCGAGCCGGCAATCAACGGGATCCATGGTAGGCGCGTGATTCATCACCCCATCTTATCGGGCGCAATGAATTACGCCCCTACGTGTTTTGGCAGGTAGGTTTGGCGGCGGAGTATCGAAAATGGGACATTCACTTTGCCTCGTCGTGTGTTGAATGTTACATCTCTCGCGCCGAGGGAGCGCTCTAAGAAAGGACGGGCAGCCATGGAAAAGGCTCGGGTAATTTCCACGATAATACTGGGCATCACGCTTGCCGTCGGGGTGCCTGCGCGTGCAGTGGTTCCAACAGAATTGATGGAAGCCGCAGTGAATGGCGACGCGGTAAAGCTGCAAGCGGTCATTTCCGCGGGGGCTCAAGTCAATGATTCGGATAAGGGCGGCCTCACGCCGCTCATGGTGGCAGCTTTCTACGGCCACTCCGAGGCGGTTAAGTTCCTGCTTACGAAGGGGGCCGATGTGCGGTCCGCCGACAACGACGGGGAGACTGCGCTGCTCAAAGCTGCGGCCGCGGGGCATGCCGATCTGGTCGCACTCCTGGCCGAGCATGGAGCCGATGTGAACGCCGCGGAGAAGCAGGGTATCACGGCCTTGATGATAGCCGCTTTCAACGGTCATGCTCCCACGGTCAGGCTCCTCCTCGATAAAGGCGCCAACGTGAACGCGGTCGATGCGGACGGGGAAAGCGCAGCGCTGAAGGCGGCAGCCACCGGTCACGAGGAGATAATCCGCACATTGGTTGAACGGGGAGCGGATGTTGCCAAGGCGCAAAAGGCCGGCATAACTCCTCTCATGGTGGCTGCTTTTCACGGACGGGAAGGAGCGGTGAAACTCCTGCTGGATCGCAAAGCCGGAGTGAACGTGGGCGATGGAGGTGGTGAGACAGCCCTCATGAAGGCTGCGGCTCGAGGCCATCACAACGTGGTGCGGATGCTGTTGGACGCGGGAGCTGATGCCAACGCGCCTGAGAAAAAGGGTGTTCGGCCGCTGATGGTAGCCGCTTTCAACGGTCACGCAGAAACCGCTCGGGCGCTCCTGAAGGCAGCGGCCACGGTAAACGCGGAGGATGCCAGTGGTGAGACAGCTCTCCTGAAGGCAGCGTCTCAAGGCCGTCTAGAAACGGTTGAGCTGCTTGTGCGCCAGGGAGCGGCGGTGGATGCGGCTGAAAAACAGGGCATCACGCCGCTGATGGTTGCGGCCGCGGGCGGTCACGTGGAAGTCACCGGATTCCTCTTGGATCACGGCGCGACCGTCAATACTAAGTCCAAGCAAGGGGTGACTGCGCTCGATGCTGCTTCCCGGAAGGGACAAGAAAAGATAGTGGAACTCCTCAAGAGTCGAGGAGCGCAGTGACTGTTGCGTACAATATGTTATCATAAAATCAGATGAGACACGCTCGAGCGTTCCGGGGGGCCCTATGGGGTGCGCGTCTTGACTCACGCGGCAACTGAGCGAGCTCAGCTCCATGTTGGATCGGATATGAGTGCAACCCGGCAAACAGCGAGTCCGCACGAGAAAACAAATGGCTCAACAGGATAAACCCAAATCGGACGCCCTCCAAGAGAAGGGCGCGGCTCAGGACGTCGAGCCCGGCCTGGATACCGTCCAGGTAGAGGATACAACCGACAAGCTCATATGCAGCCTCGCCGGCGCTGGTACCAGTGAAGTCTATGCCGATGAGCTTGGGAAGTTGTTTCGGGCTATTCCTGTCCCTATATTGCTCGTTGACGAGGCTCTCCACGTCGTCTTCTTGAATGAAGCCGGGAAAATGATCGGGAAATCGTACGAATCAATTAAAGGCCGGCCTTTTTCCGATCTTATTCCGAATGCCTCCGCCGGCAGAGAGGTGGAGGCGTTGATGAAGGATGTTTTCGTTAGTGCAAGACCTCGCGTGATCAAAGCCGTGATGGCAGCGGGGAGACGTGCGATCTGGGCGCGAATGCATATTCAGGGCTTCGCTTTGGGTGCGGCTAAGTTCCTCATTGTGCTGTTGGATGACGTAACCTCGGAAAAGCGCAAGCTTCTCTTCACGCAGAGACGCCGGGACGAACTCGAGCAGGAGGTTGATTTCCGCAAGAGGGCGGAACAAGCGATCCGCAGCAGTGAAGAGAAGTACCGGTCGCTGCTCGCAAACGCTCCTGTGGGGATCATGACTGTCGATCGCGAAGGGCGCATTATTGATGTGAATCCGAAATTGCTGGAAGTGCTTGGGTCGCCATCCGAGGAAAGCACAAAAGAGATCAACATGTTGACCTTTCCCCTCCTGGTCGAAGCGGGAATTTCTGAGATATTCAGACGCAGTATGGAAGAGGGCGCAACCCTAACCCTGGAGACACCCTACACGAGCAAATGGGGTAAGTCGTGCTACCTTCACGCGCTGGTCACACCGATGAGGACTCCGACAGGAGAAGTAGCCGGCTGCCAGGCAGTCGTGGAAGACATAACGGATCGCAAGAAGGCCGAAGAGGCACTGCGCGAGTCGGAGGAAAAGTACCGTCTTGTGGTGCAAAACGCGAACGAGGCCATTCTGGTCGCACAGGACGGGAAGATTAAGTTCATCAATGACAAAGGCATGGAAATCATGGGGTACACCCGAGAGGAGATGGGAGCCAGGCCCTTCCTGGAGTTCATCCATGCCGACGACCGAGAAATGGTTGCCGAGCGCCACCGAAAAAGGATGCGCGGAGAGCCGGTGCCGCATGTCTACCCGTTCCGCATTGTTGATAAGTGGGGATACGTGAAATGGATGGAAATCAATGCGGTGCTGATCACCTGGGAGGGCCGGTCGGCTACGCTGAATTTCCTCCAGGACATAACCGCGAGGCGGCGGCTGGAAGAAGAGTTGGGGAGAGTTGAGAAACTTGAATCGCTGGGCATTCTGGCTGGAGGCATTGCGCACGACTTCAACAACATTCTGACTGCCATTATGGGAAACATCACGCTCGCTCGGATGGTCGCCTCCAACCCTGAGAAGATGAGTTCGCGGCTCGTGGACGCGGAAAAGGCGTGTGCGCGTGCCCAGAGTTTAACTCAGCAGCTGCTTACGTTTTCTCGAGGCGGCGCGCCCATCAAGAAGATCATGCATCTCGGTAACTTAGTCAAAGATTCGTGTGCTTTTGCCCTCCGAGGCTCCAACGTCTCCTGCGAGCTTTCCCGTGAGGAGGACCTGTCGCTCGTTGAAGCGGACGAGGGACAACTCAGTCAGGTCATCAACAACCTTCTTATCAACGCAACTCAAGCGATGCCGGAAGGCGGAGTGGTGGTGGTTCGCTGCGAGAACGTGGTCATCAGCTCCGATCAGGCTATTCCGCTCAAGGATGGTAATTACGTGAAGCTCACTATCAAGGACCACGGCGTTGGTATCCCGGCGCACATACTCCCCCGCGTATTCGATCCCTATTTCACCACCAAGAGAGAAGGAAGCGGTCTGGGGCTGGCCACAGCGTTTTCAATCATCAAGAATCATGAAGGACTGGTCACCGTGGAGTCGGAAGTCGGTCAGGGAACCACTTTCCAGGTCTACCTCCCCGCGACGGAGCATGACGTCTTGGCTGACAAAGGCCGTCAGAAGGAGGCGTTCAGGGGTTCCGGCCGGGTGTTGATTATGGATGACGAGGAATCTATCCGTGAGTTGGCACGGACTGCACTCACCGAGCTCGGATATACGGTTGAAGCGGCCCGGGACGGCGAAGAGGCTATATCTCTCTTTCGGAGTGCCCGAGAGTCTCATCGGCCCTTTGACGCCACCATTCTTGACTTGACGGTTCCGGGAGGCATGGGGGGTAAAGAAGCCGTGCAGAAGATAAGAGACATAGACCCGCAGGCCGTAGTCATTGTTTCAAGCGGCTATTCCATGGACCCGGTCATGGGAAACTTCCGAAAATACGGATTCGACGGCGTGGTTGCCAAGCCATACACCCTCACCGAGCTTTCCTTCACACTTGATCAATTGATTAGCCAAAGACGCGGATAGTCCGGACATCTCGTCCGGCAGCGACCGTAATTCTATTCCCCGTTCGGCTTGAGGATTCCGTGGTTGAGTGTGAACAGTTTGTCCGCGGTCCTTTCCAGAAACAATCTATCGTGGGAAACGACCAGTTGGGCAATCTTTGAATCCCTGAGCACCTCGACCAGTCTTTCTACCGTTTCTTCATCCAGTCCAGCAGTGGGTTCGTCCAGGATCAAAACTTCAGGGTCCATAGCCAGCACCGTGGCGAGGGAGACGAGGCGTTTCTCGCCGCCCGAGAGCTGGTGGGTGAACCGCTCTTCAAACCCCAACAAACCCAGAGAACTGAGTGTGGAAGAGACGATATGCCGCACTTCTTGCAGGCTCTTCCCCTGATTGAGAGGTCCGAATGCCACGTCTTCAAGCACCGTAGGGCAAAAGAGCTGGTCGTCCGCATCCTGAAACAAGAAGCCGATACGACCTCGAATGTGCACGAAATCGGATTCGGTCCTTCTCACCTTCCCGAATATCTCGATCTCGCCGGAATGGGGTGCCAGGAGCCCCATGATAATCCTGCACAAAGTGGTTTTGCCCGATCCGTTTGATCCCGACAGGCCGATCCGATCTCCCGGTTGCACGCTCAGGTTAACCTGCGCCAGCACAGGGTGGGAATTGTACGCAAAGGAAACGTTTCGCACGTCGATCATGAGAGCACCAGGAGACTGGAGGACAACAACAGGCTTGTGGCAGTCACCAAATAGTCTGTTTGTCGCATGTTGTAGTGATGGAGGATATAGAACTTGCCATTGAATCCACGACACCTCATGGCTTCCATGATTCGCAGGGACCGATCGAAGCTCCTCACCAACAGCATGCCGACCAGGTATGCGTATGCTCGGTACGTGTGCAGATTGGTCCGGGGTCGAAATGCCCTGATCTTCATCGCGTCAATGAGCCGGTGATATTCCTGATGAATCACGTGAACGTAACGGAAACAGAAAAAGAAGATATGGACGAGCTTCTCCGGCACCCCCATGTGACTAAGCGCGTGCACCAAGTGGAAAACAGGAGATGTGCCCAGAAGCGCCATGAGAGTCAGGACGATGACGTTGGATTTCAAAGTGATCAGCGCGGCAAACAGGAGGCCTTCTTTATGAATGTGCATAGGTCCCGCGCTCCAAAGGACGTGCCCGGGATAGGTAAAAGGAAGAAAGACCCAGAGCAGGAAAACGAAACTATTCACGATGAGCAATCGCCGGAGCACGGCTCTCAGGTTCATGCGCGCCGCCAGCACCAGCAGGACGGGGATCGTGAGCGCAGCACCAGTGACGGCAAGAGAAGTGTTCAAAGCCACCGCGGTGGAGAAAGCAGCCGCAGCAATTATCTTGGCTCTCGGATCAAGCCGGTGAATGATCGAATCGCCAAGCGCGAATTCTTCCACGTGGGACATCCAGAGTTCCTCACTGCCCGTTTCGTCGGCGGCTCATGAAATACGCGGCCACTCCCACGAGGCCGAAAATCCACCCAATACCGCCGATGATTTCTCTCAGCCCGGGACTGCGTTCGCTCTGTTCCATGAGCAAACGTTGCTGTTGTCCCAGCATCTGGAGGACGGGCTTCATCTTTTCATCCAGAGCCTGATTCACGAGCATGGTTACCTGTTCAGAGGATATCTGGGACGCCCCGTCTAAGACTCCGGGAGAAGCCTGCTCTGAAAGGGCGGGACGTACGGCCGTCCCGCGGGTCTCCGGCTTAGAGCTGCTGCCGGCCGCGGCCACACGATGGGCCGCGATAATAGTGTAATCAGCCCTATGACCCTGGCCTGCATCGAGAATGACTTTCAGGTTTCCCTGGGCTGAAGCCGCGTCGGTGAGTCTTAGAACGCAGACGCCCTTATCATCGGTCCTGCCTTCCACGATCTTGTTCCCGTTCACATCATGGACCGAGACCGCGCAATTCGCGGCTCGCGCTTTGCCGCCAAAATAGCCTTCCACGACGATCCGATCGGCTTCAAGGTATGCGTACACATTGACTCTGTGCGCCCATGATTCCGGTATTACGACGAACAGCGCGATCACAGCAACCAGCACGAGCCAAGCGAGATGTCTGTTCGTCCTGTCCCCTCGTCTCCGAGGGGTCGAGGAACACGTCTGTGCGAATAGGTAGCACGTCATGGCACCATATTATAAAAAAATGGCACCGAAAACAAGGCCACTTATCATAGCCGCGTTCTGATTGACAAGGTCTCGGCATGGTGAAAGACTCGCCTGCAAGCATCAAATCGGTCCAGCGGACAAGGAGAGTCGAGATGTCGGTGGTGAAAATTATCGAGCTGGTTGGCGAATCGGCCATTGGGTGGGAAGATGCCATGAAACAGGTGATCACGGAGGCGCAGAAGACGCTTCGGGGCATTACTCGCATCGGTGTCGTGGAACAAGACGTGAGACTTATCAATGACAAAATCGATGTGTGGCGGGTGCGGGCTCAGGTCTCCTTCAGGGTGGAACGGTAACGGTTCGCGGCCCTGAGGGTGGGGCCCATGTGCCATGTGTTTGTGACCCTGCTGGATTGCCCTGTGATCAGGGGAACTCATCGAGGAATTCATCGGCTGCCCCGACGAGGTACTTTTCCCGTCCGATGTGAAAATGGTCATCACCCTCGATGGTGACCCCTTTTTTGGGTTCGGGGACCTCGTCCACAAGGGCTTTGAACTGGTCCACAGGGCAAATGAAATCCCGGTCACCCGCGACAAGGAGTTTGGGACGTTTTTCTGCGCGAAGGAACGCGAAATCGTATGCGTCCAGCGGCGGAGAAATCCCGATCAGATGAGTAGGCCTGGGATCTTCGGATGCTGCTCTGAACCCAACCCAGCACCCGAACGAATACCCTGCGAGCACAATCCGCGCCGGGTCCACGTTCCTTTGCTGAAGCAAGAAATCCAGGGCTGCTTTCACGTCCTGTATTTCATCCAACCCCTCGCCGTGCCTGCCTTGGCTTTTCCCAGTGCCTCTGAAATTGAATCTGAGGGAGACCAGGCCTCGCTGGACCAGAGCGTCCGAGAGTGCCCGGGTCACGTTATTATGCATGTTCCCACCATAAAGAGGGTGGGGGTGACATATCAGTGCGCCGCCTGACATGCCCTTTTCACGATCCGGCGTCTGCACGATGCCTTCAAGAATCAGAGTTCCGCAGGGAATAACAACGTCGTTGCTTGCCATGAGCTATTCTCGCGTGGTGGACGATTTATTTGCATTTGCCGGGCCTCTCTTATTTAAATGCGGAGGCCCGCAAAATTGGCGGAGTGCAAGGAAACGAGCTGTTTTGGGATCTCGCGGATGAGGTGGACAAGGAAAGACCTCTGTCCCTCCATCCCTGAGTGTGCCGATTCGTCAAGAATAAGGTTTGTTGCCCTGTGGACCAGAGGACGGTTTCCAGCGTAGCAGAGCCCCGACTAGTAGCGGCCCAGAAGGTGCTCCATGAAGGTATTACCCATCTCAAGAATGATGACTCGGTACCCTCCCGGCCATGTGTGCCGGATCGGAGCAGGGGGAACGTACCCGTAAAACAGCTCGGGCTGCTTCTTGGCATGGTGGACGGCAGGAGGCGCCTGAGGCTGCTGCGGGGCAGCAGGAAAGTTGTCAGCCAAGGCCATACCCGCCAGGAGGCTACACACCGCAAATATTGCCAGCCATATGGTTGTGATGCGCTTCATCATGCACCTCGGAGCCTGTATTGTAGGCCCTGGCTCAAAAAAAATCAATCCGAAAGTTGCCCCCACCGTAAGCATTCAGTTATGTGGGGGACTCGCAATGGCACGGTTGAGGAAATTGCCTCCTGATTGGTGAGCGCAAACCGCTGTTGCTCTTTTCATTTGACCGCATCTTCACCGTATGGGAGTATGGGCTTGCTCTGGAGAGGGCTGGTGTATGTTTCTCCAGTCTAATCGGGTCAGTATTTGAGAACTTTGACAATCTGGTTGATGTGGATACCCTGAAGCACATTTGTTTATAGCGAGTTCATGAACTCTTCTTTTTCCGGGTCATGCCTCCCGATTTCGATAGGTGGGAGAGGGAGGTGCGAGGTTCTGACAAGATTTCAAATTCTTAACCTGAACCATCGCCGGGCCTGCATCCGAGAGAAGCGATATGGAAGATGGTGAAAAAACCAAAGAAGAGCTCCTCCTGGAGCTCAACCAGTTGCGCGAACGCCTCCGGTCAATAGAATCTCAGGCACGCGATTCACATGCGACTCCGAGCCCGGATGGGTCCTCCGGCGGAAATGCACGCTTGGTTTCGGATCGCGCCGCTAATGGCGAGCAAGCTCCCCGGCATCTGATGAACAATGGAGATCTAACGGAATCGATTGATTTGACGGGCCTCTTCCGCAAGGACATCACGTCTTCCGGGAGCTTCGACATTCGGGGGGACATTTGGAGCACCACTTTTGGTCGCGTAATCCAAGCTGTACCGATCCCTGTCCTGCTCATCGATCAGTCCTACACGGTGACCGTCGCGAACGAAGCCTTTAGACGGATCAGCGCTGACTATCGCACTATTATAGGGGGAACATTCCGTAGCCTCCTTCCCGACGGTCGAATAGGCGAGGAAGTGCACGCTCTTGCCGAACAGGTTTTCGAAGATCGTAAGCCTCGTGCCACCCAGACCGTCCTCAAGATAGCCGAGGCTACGATGTGGGGACGAATGACACTTCGATCCATCCGGATCATGTCTGAACGACTCCTCCTGGTCCTCATAGAAGACCTGACTG
>JBMOME010000158.1:0-11728 GCA_049323095.1 Thermodesulfobacteriota bacterium | reverse complement strand
GCGATGGAGAAGGAGCTGCGTTTCGCAATCCGTGAAGGCGGCCGCACCGTCGGCGCAGGCGTCGTTTCGGATATTATCGAATAGAATCGCCCGGACGGGAGATGAGAGGTTGAGAACATGGATGTTCCGACTCTGAAAATACGGATACGGTTGAAGGCTTACGATCATAAGCTCTTGGACCAGTCCGCTCACGAAATCGTCGAGACTGCGGAGCGAACCGGCGCTAAGGTCGCAGGCCCTATTCCGCTGCCGACCAAGATACACAAGTATTGCGTGCTCCGGTCGCCGCATATTGACAAGAAGTCACGCGAACAGTTCGAGATCAGGGTCCATAAGCGTTTGTTGGACATCCTGGAACCCACGCAGCAGACGCTGGACGCGCTCATGAAGCTCGACCTCTCTCCGGGCGTGGATGTGGAGATCAAGGCGTAAGGGCCGGTCAGGACTGGGATTATCGAGGTGCCGCAATGATTGACGGAATGCTGGGAAGAAAAATCGGTATGATCCAGGTCTTCGACGAATCCGGCCGCGCCATGGGGGTCACCGTCGTTGAGACGGGACCGTGCACGGTTATCCAGAAACGGGGCGGCTCCAAGGTTCAGATAGGTTTTGCCCCGACGAAAGAGACAAGGGTGTCCAAGCCGGTGCTCGGACAGTTCGCTAAGGCGGGAACACAGCCCTTCAAGGTGCTCCGTGAGTTCCCTGTTGCAGATCCCGAGGCCGTTGAAGTGGGCCAGGAGATCCGTGCGGACATCTTCGAGCCCGGGGATGTGGTGAAAGTCACTGGCATCAGCAAGGGCAAGGGATTCGCGGGAGTTATCAAGCGGTGGAATTTTGGCGGCGGCCGCGAAACCCACGGGTCCAGATCGCATCGAATCCCGGGGTCCGTGGGCCAATGCGCTTATCCGGCTCGTGTTTTCAAGGGCAAGAAGCTGCCGGGACGCATGGGCGGCGCTCAGGTGACCCTCACCAATGTGCGGGTGGTCGAAGTGCGACCCGATGAGAATCTACTGTTCCTCATGGGCCCTATTCCGGGCGCCAACGGAGGAATTGTGGCGATAAGGAAGAAGTAATGGCCTCTGTAGACGTAGTCAACCAGAACGGGCAGAAGACGGGCTCCATTGAGCTGGATGACTCTATCTTCAACGCAGACATCCGGGAGCATCTGGTCCAGCGGACTGTCGTCTGGCAACTGGCCAAACGGAGGGCCGGCACCGCTTCCACAAAGACCAAGGGTGATGTGAGAGGCGGCGGCAAGAAGCCCTGGCGACAGAAGGGCACAGGCAGGGCCCGTGCCGGCAGCAGCCGGTCACCGCTCTGGAAGGGTGGCGGCACGATTTTCGGACCCCATCCGCGCTCGTACGCTTTTTCGCTGCCCAAGAAGGTGCGCAAAGCTGCGCTGCGGTCCGTTCTGTCGGCCAAGCTCAAAGAGAACCAGTTGACGGTGCTGGACAAGATCGAGCTGGATGAGCCCAAGACCAGGAATTTCCTGGAGGTGTGCAGAAGCTTGGGGTTGGACGGGCACAAAGCCCTCTTTGTGATCCCTGAGAAAGACGAGAACCTGTCGAGATCTTCGAGGAACCTGTATCACTACATGACCCTGCCCTGCGAGGGTCTCAATGTGTATGACCTGCTGCGGTACGAGCGGCTGGTCCTCTTGCAGGACTCGCTCCCGAAGATCCGGGAAAGGTTGGCCTGATGTTTGAGGAATACCAGATCGTCCGACGACCGATCGTCACGGAGAAGAGCTCCATTATGAAGGACGAGGGCAACCAGATCGTCTTCGAGGTGGATCCCCGGGCGAACAAGTCCGAAATCAAGAAGGCGGTTGAGAAGCTCTTCAAGGTCACTGTCCTTTCGATCCGCACGCAGAACCGCTTGGGAAAGCCCAAGAGACTGGGACGAACCACGGGCAAGCGGAAAGACTGGAAAAAGGCCATCGTACGGATCAAAGAAGGTCAGCGCGTAGAGTTCTTCGAAGGCGTGTGAGCGGAATCATGACCGCTCCGACGCCCTGAACAGGCACGAGGATTGAGCAGATGGGAGTCAAAAAGTACAAACCCACGTCACCCGGAATGAGGTTCCAGAGCGGCCTCACCTTTGAGGAGATCACGAAGGCAGAGCCTGAAAAATCCCTCCTCGAGGGCATGCGTAAGAAAGGCGGCCGCAACAATCTGGGCAGGATGACCGTCAGGTATCGAGGTGGCGGACACAAGCGCAGATTCAGACTGGTAGATTTCAAGAGGGACAAGACAGACATCCCCGGAACGGTCACCAGTATCGAGTACGATCCAAACCGGTCTGCGCGCCTCGCGCTCATCACGTACGTGGATGGCGAGAAGCGGTACATTTTGTGGCCTCATGGACTCCAGGTAGGCGACAAGGTAGAAGCGGGCGATAAGGCCGATATAAGACCCGGAAATTGCCTGCCCCTGAAGAACATTCCGCTGGGCACGTTCGTCCACAATGTGGAGATGAAGATCGGCAAGGGTGGGCAGATTATCCGGTCTGCCGGGACCTACGGACAGGTCATGGCCAAGGAACAGGGATACGCGCAGATCAAGCTGCCTTCCGGAGAGGTCCGCATGGTTCTGGATCGTTGCAGGGCCACGGTGGGTCAGGTGGGAAACCTGGACCACGAGAAGATCTCCTTCGGCAAGGCCGGGCGCACCAGACATCTGGGTCGACGTCCCAAGGTCCGTGGAGTGGTCATGAATCCTGTGGACCATCCTCACGGTGGAGGTGAAGGCCGCACGTCAGGAGGCCGCCATCCCTGTACGCCCTGGGGAGTGCCCACCAAAGGGTACAAAACTCGTAAACGGAACAAGAATTCAGACCAGTACATCGTCAAGAGAAGGAAGTAAGCCCCATGCCCCGTTCGGTTCATAAGGGTCCCTTCGTGGACGGCCACCTGCTCACCAAGGTGAATCAGGCGCGGGAGACGGCGTCTCGGAAAGTCATCCAAACCTGGTCCCGGCGTTCGACGATCATCCCGGACATGGTGGGTCTTACCTTTGCCGTCCATAACGGCAAGAAGTTCATACCCGTTTTTGTGACGGAGAACATGGTGGGACATAAATTGGGTGAGTTTGCGCCGACGCGGACGTTTCACGGTCATGCCGCGGATAGAAAGGCCAGGAAAGGGAGATAGCCATGGATTGGGAAGCGAATCTGAGGCACTCTCGCATCTCCGCGCGCAAGGCAAGACTCGTGGCGGATCTTGTCCGTGGCATGAAGGTCGATTCTGCGCTGGATCTGCTCCGATTTACACCGAAAAAAGGGGCCAAGATCATTCGTAAGGTCGTCCAATCCGCGCTGGATAATGCGTCCCGCTCGGCCGGAGTTGACGAGGACAGGCTTTACATAAGCCGCATCACCGTGGACGAAGGGCCGACGCTCAAGCGGTGGAGCCCACGGGCCATGGGTCGTGCAACTCGTATCAGGAAGAGAACTAGCCATATCTGTGTCGCGGTCACAGAGGAATAGGGCTTATCGAACGTTGGGGCCGACGGGCGACGCCGGTTGAACGTTGGAACCCCACTAACCCGCAGGAGGACTCGTATTGGGACAGAAGGTTCATCCGAACGGATTTCGGCTCGGGGTTAATCGAACCTGGGATTCTCGCTGGTATTCGGAAAAGGATTACGGTGAGTTTCTCATCGAAGATCTCAAGCTGCGCTCCTATGTGAAGAAGCGCCTTGCTCAGGCCAGCATCTCCAAGATCGAGATCGAAAGAGCCGCGGGCAAGATTCGGCTCATCATCCATACTGCGCGGCCGGGCATCGTAATCGGGCCCAAGGGTAGCGAAATCGAGAAGCTGCGCAGGGATCTCCTCAACGTCACAGACAAGGACGTGATCGTGGACATCAAGGAGATCCGGCGTCCCGAGATCGACGCGCAGTTGGTCGCGGAGAACGTGGCAACGCAGTTGGAGCGCCGAGTCGCGTTTCGCCGAGCCATGAAGAAATCGGTGGGCAGTGCTCTCAAGTCAGGCGCAAAGGGAATACGGATCGCGACCGCGGGCCGGCTGGGCGGTGCGGAAATGGCCCGCCGGGAGTGGTACCGGGAGGGACGAGTCCCCCTCCACACGCTCCGGGCAGACATCGACTACGGGTTTGCCGAAGCGAGGACCACCTACGGGGTGATCGGCATCAAGGTTTGGATTTTCAAGGGAGAAAAAGTGAGCGCCCAGGTAGGGGAGAGTTGATATGCTCGCGCCTAAGAAGGTCAAATACAGAAAGAAACAGAAGGGCAACATGCGAGGCCAGCCCCTGAGGGGCACCCAGGTCTCGTTCGGCGAATTCGGCCTTATGGCCCTCGCGCCCGGATGGATTACGTCCAAGCAGATCGAGGCGGGCCGAGTCGCTATGACCCGTCACGTGAAGAGGGGCGGCAAGATCTGGATCCGCATTTTCCCGGACAAGCCCATCACCAAGAAGCCCGCTGAAACCCGTATGGGCAAAGGCAAAGGGTCTCCGGAAGAATGGGTGGCCGTGGTTAAGCCCGGCAAGATCATGTACGAGATGGAGGGCGTGCCCGAGTCCGTGGCTCGCGAAGCGTTTCGCTTGGCCGCGATGAAGCTTCCCATCAAGACTCGATTTGTGGTGCGCGAGGAGTTGTCATGAAGGCTCGTGAGCTCAGGGATCTGAACGTAGATCAGTTGCACGCCAAAGAGAAAGAGTTTCGCGAGGAAGAGTTCAAGCTGCGCTTCCGGCACGCTACAGGCCAACTGGAGAAGACCAGCCGCCTCACGCAGCTCAGAAAAGAAATCGCGCGGGTGAAAACCATAATCAGAGAAAAGGAGGCGTCTTCATGACGAACTCCTCACTAGTAGAACGCAGGCAGCGCAAGGTTCGCACGGGAATCGTCGTCAGCAACAAGATGGACAAGACCGTTGTGGTCGAAGTGTCCCGCACGGTCCTTCATCCGGTTTACAAGAAGTTTGTGCGGCACCGGAAGCGCTTCATGGCCCACGACGAAGAGAATCGCTGCAATATAGGGGACGAGGTGATGATCGTTGAGACACGCCCCCTGAGCCGGAACAAGCACTGGCGAGTCCGCAAAGTGGTTAAGGAGGCTGCTCTGCCCGGAGGTGGAGTATGATTCAACAGCAGACTCGCCTGGCTGTGGCCGACAATTCCGGCGCCAAGGAACTCTTCTGTATCAAGGTGCTCGGAGGAACCCGGCGAAAGTACGCCAGCGTGGGCGATGTGGTGGTTGTGTCGGTAAAAGAGGCCATCCCCAATTCCAAGGTGAAGAAGGGGGAGGTCCACAAAGCGGTCGTGGTGCGGACCAGCAGACCGGTGCGGCGTCCGGACGGTTCCTATATTCGGTTTGACGATAATTCCGCAGTCCTGATCAATAACCAGATGGAGCCGATCGGCACCCGCATCTTCGGGCCTGTTGCCCGGGAGCTCAGGGCCCGGAAATTCATGAAGATAATCTCCCTTGCACCGGAGGTCCTCTGAATTATGGCTCAGATCAGAAAGAACGACCGGGTCAAGGTAATCGCGGGCAAGGAACAGGGAAAAGAAGGCCGAGTACTCAAGGTCTACGTCGAGAAGGGCAGCGCCCTGGTGGAACGAGTCAATTTCGTGAAACGCCACACCAGACCAGGGGGCAAAGGCAGCCAACAGGGCGGAATAATCGAGAAGGAAGGCCCGTTGAAGCTGAGCAAGCTCATGCTCGTCTGTCCCAAGTGTTCCAAGCCTTCCCGAACGGGCAGGCGTGTCCTGGATGACGGCACCCGGGTGCGCTATTGCAAGAAATGTGGCGATCAGATCGACAGCTAGAGGAAAGAGCTCATGGCGTCGCGCTTGAAAGCATATTACGAGGAATCCGTGCTTCCGGCACTGATGGATCGGTTTAAGTACAAAAACCGGATGCAGGCGCCCCAGATCAAGAAGATCATTGTCAACATGGGTCTGGGCGAAGCTATCCAGAATGCAAAGGTCGTTGAAAGCGCCCAGCAGGAGCTGGCCCTCATCACCGGCCAGTGGCCCGTGCTGCGCAAAGCGCGCAAGTCGATCGCGTCCTTTAAGCTCAGGGCCGGCATGACGATCGGATGCAAGGTGACTCTGAGACGAGATCAGATGTATCACTTCCTCGACAAGCTGATCAATGTCGCCCTCCCCCGGGTGAGGGACTTTCGAGGGGTTAACCCCAAGGGATTTGACGGTCGAGGCAATTTCTCCATGGGAATCAAGGAGCAGATCATCTTCCCCGAAGTCGATTACGACAAGATCGACAAAATCCGGGGAATGAACGTCACGGTGGTCACCTCCGCGCGGTCGGACGAGGAAGCTCGTGAGTTGCTCGCGTTCATGGGGTTGCCGTTCAGGAAATAGCGCTCGGTAACATCAGGGAGAAGGCATGGCCAAGAAGTCGCTCATAGCCAAGCAATTGCGGCCGAAGAAATTCGCGGTTCGAGAGTACAATCGATGCCAAGTGTGCGGTCGTCCTCGGGGCTACTACCGGAAGTTCAACGTCTGCCGGATATGTCTCAGGAATCAGGCCCTAAAAGGCAACATCCCCGGGATGATCAAATCAAGCTGGTAGGAGACCCTGCACATGTCGATGACTGACCCCGTAGCGGACATGCTCACCCGTATCCGCAATGCCAGGCACGCCCGGAAGGAACAGGTTACGATTCCTGCCTCCAACCTGAAGATCGGCATCGCCCAGATCCTCAAGGAAGAAGGGTACATCAGGAAGTACAAGGTCATACGATCGGCCAAGAACAAACAAGGCGTGCTCAAGGTTACCTTGCGCTACGACGACACCGATGAGTGCTCCATTGAGGGCCTGGCAAAGGTCTCCCGTCCGGGAAGACGGGTATATGTGGGCCAGGATCACCACATAAAGAGCCACGGTGGCGTGGGGATACTTATTATCTCCACATCCCAGGGCCTCATGACCGATCGAGAAGCCGCGCGGCGCCGCATCGGCGGAGAAGTGCTCTGCAGCGTATGGTAAGCCTAGTGGAAGAGGAGTGGGATTCATGTCGAGAATAGGCAAGGCGCCGGTGCCATTACCTGCAAAGGTCAAGGCGACGTTTGCTCCCCCTACCCTTAGTGTAGAGGGTCCCAAGGGCGCTCTCACGCTCAGAGTGCCGGACCTGGTGGTTCTGGACATCGGCGATACGGAAATCCGAGTGTCCGCAAAGAGCGAGCAGAGAAAGAGTCGTGCCATGCACGGACTCACACGGAGCCTGATCAATAATATGGTGACCGGAGTGACGCAGGGATTCACCAAGTCTTTGGAGATTCAGGGCGTCGGGTATCGTGCTGAAGCCGATAAGAATAACCTGACACTCAACGTTGGTTATTCTCATCCCGTGGTCCTCCCTATTCCCGAGGGGCTCACGGTTGAGGTGGAGAAGAATACAATCATTCACGTGCGAGGCATTGATAAGCAGAGCGTCGGCGAGATGGCCGCTTGCATTCGACGGGTCCGTAAACCCGAACCGTACCGGGGCAAAGGCATTAGGTACCTCGGCGAACAGATCCGGCGCAAAGTGGGCAAAGCAGGTGCGAAGTAATCCGCGGAGCCTGCTGATCGCGTGAGATGGTGAGAGGAATTTTGGATGGCTCGTGAATCAAAGAAGAAGGCAGCGCAGGATCAAAGATCCAGACGGGTGCGCCACAGCATCAAAGGTGTCGGAGATCGGCCCCGTCTCACGGTTTTCAGGTCCCATCGGCACATTGCCGCGCAGATCGTCGATGACCGGAACGGCGTTACTTTGGTAGCCGCATCCACACTGGATAAAGGCTTCCGCCGGAAAGCGGGCCAGGCCTTTGACAAAGATCTGGCGCGAGCGGTGGGCCGCAGGATCGCCGAGCGCGCAAAAGAAAAGAATATCAGCAAGGTGGTCTTCGACAGAGGTCCGTACTTGTATCACGGCAAGGTGAAAGCCCTGGCAGACGGCGCCCGAGAGGGTGGACTCGATTTCTAGGGAGAATACGCAAGGAGGAGGCGTTTGCTGACAAGATCCGATACGAGCACCGAACGAGAGCTGAAGGACAGGGTAGTCCACCTCAGTCGTGTAGCCAAAGTTGTGAAGGGCGGCCGACGTTTTTCATTTAGCGCAATCGTCGTGGTCGGCGACGGCCTTGGTCGGGTCGGATACGGCCTGGGCAAAGCCAACGAGGTTCCCGAGGCTATTCGCAAAGGCATGGAACGGGCTAAAGGATCCATGATCGAGGTACCCATCGCGGAAGGCACGATACCTCACGAGATTACGGGCCAATATGGAGCGGGAAAAGTTCTGCTCAAACCGGCTGCGTCCGGAACAGGCGTGATAGCGGGCGGCGCGGTGCGAGCCGTTATGGAAGCCGTGGGAGTCACCGATATCCTTACCAAGTGCATCGGGACCAATAATCCGCACAACGTGGTGAAGGCTACCTTTGACGGACTGAGGAACCTGAGGACCAAGCAGCAAATCGCCAAGAAGCTGGGCAAGCTCGGACCGGAAGAAGAGTCCGAGCCGACAGAGGAGGCCCAGAATGATGATTAAGGTCACATACAAGAAGAGCGCTCAATCGTGCACCAAGCGGCAACAGGAGACTGTGCGGGGTCTGGGACTGCGGAAACTTCACCAGAGCAAAGTGCTCCAGGATACCCCTGCAATCCGAGGCATGATAAGCAAGGTCAGTCACCTGGTGGACGTGGAAGAGGTCCAAGGCTGATTACGCCTTTTCCGTACCGCCGAGGGAGAGACATATGGATCTGTCGAATCTGAAAGGACCTGTAAAGAGAAAACAACGCAAGAGGATCGGTCGCGGCGAATCCTCCGGCCAGGGCAAGACCTCCGGCAAAGGTCACAAGGGGCAGAAGTCCCGCAGTTCACCTGATGTTGACCCCCGGTTTGAGGGCGGCCAGATGCCCTTGCAGCGTCGATTGCCCAAGAAGGGTTTTTCCAACGCGCCGTTCAAAGTGCGCTACAATGTGGTCAACATCAAGGAGCTGGCTCGATTTGAAGCCGGCGCGGTGATCACCCCGGAGATGTTGCGGGAAAAGGGCCTGGTCAAGAGACGGGGCCCCGTTAAACTCCTGTCTCAGGGCGACGTCGCAGCCGCGTATACGATAAAGCTGGAAAGAGTGAGTGCCGCGGCAAAAGCCAAGATAGAAGCGGCAGGTGGAACCGTGGAGGAAATCTGAACAGCGTCCTTGGGACGCATTGAGATCCCTCCGTCACGCAAGAGCTGAGTATTGGAGAGAATCCCACCGTGTTAGGCTCGTTCGGAAACATTGCCAAGATTCCGGAACTCAAGCGCAGGGTGATCTTTACCCTGCTGATGCTGCTGGTGTATCGCGTCGGGGTCCGCGTACCCACTCCGGGCATAAATGCTGAAGCCCTCAAGGATCTCTTCGCGCAGTACGCTCAGACACTTTTCGGTGTCATAGACATGTTCACCGGCGGCGCGATGGAGAACTTCTCTGTCTTTGCGCTGGGGATCATGCCGTACATCAGCGCATCCATTATCTTGCAGCTCCTTACGGTCGTGGTTCCCCATTTGGAGCGACTCTCCAAAGAGGGCGAAGCCGGCAGAAAAAAGATCACCCAGTATACCCGGTACGGCACCATCGGGTTGGCCTTGATTCAGGGCATGGGGATCAGCATTGGGCTGGCCAAATCTCCCGGTCTCGTATACATGCCCCCGATGCAATTCGTTTTCCTGGCGATGATCACCCTGGCTGCGGGTACAGCTTTTCTCATGTGGCTCGGGGAGCAGATCACCGAACGCGGCATCGGCAACGGCATTTCGCTCATCATATTCGCGGGCATTGTGGCCCGGATGCCCGAAGCCTTGGGAAGCACGATCCAACTCGTCAAGACCGGTGATATGGGCTTCCTGGTGCTGCTGCTCCTCATGGTGATCATGGTGGGCGTGATCGCGGTCATCGTCTTTGTGGAACGAGGCCAGCGCCGGATACCGGTCCAGTATGCCAAACGTGTGGTCGGTCGCCGTATCTATGGCGGCCAGAGCACCCATTTGCCGCTAAAGGTGAACACCGCAGGGGTTATACCGCCGATCTTTGCTTCGTCGTTGATTATCTTTCCCGCGACCATCGGGCAGTTCTTGGACGTGCCGGTCGTCAAGCAGATAACCGATTTGCTCCGGCCTGGGACCGGGCTTCATGAACTCATATACGTGGCTCTGATCGTATTCTTCTGCTACTTCTACACCGCAGTGACCTTTAACCCTGTGGATGTGGCGGACAACATGAAGAAGTACGGCGGATACATACCCGGTATCAGGCCTGGGAAGAAGACTGCTGAATACATCGATCGGGTGCTCACCAGACTAACTTTCGGAGGAGCGGTGTACGTGTCGCTGGTCTGTGTGCTCCCCACTATTCTCGCGGCGAAGTTCAATGCTCCGTTCTATTTCGGAGGAACTTCGCTCCTGATCGTGGTGGGCGTGGCTCTGGACACATTGACCCAGATCGAGACGCACATGATACAACGACACTACGAGGGATTCATCCGTACGGGTCGGATTAAGGGAAGACGCGGGTAAGCCGCATTTCCTGTTCAAGAGGAATATGTCATGAGAATCGTATTGTTGGGCGGACCAGGGTCAGGCAAGGGAACGCAGGCCAAGAAGCTCACGGATAAATACCAGATACCCCAGATTTCCACTGGGGACATCTTCCGGGCCGCGGTGAAAGAAGGGACCCCCATGGGGCTCAAGGCCAAGGAGTACATGGACAAGGGTGAGCTGGTTCCGGATGAAGTAGTAGTCGGCGTGGTAAAGGAAAGGCTGGCAAAGCCTGACCTGGATAAGGGTTTCATGTTGGACGGCTTTCCCAGGACGCTGGGGCAGGCCCAGGCTCTTGACAAGATTATGGCCGAAATAACCAAAGGCATCGATCACGCGATCCTGGTGGACGTGCCTGACGAAGAGCTGATGAAGAGGCTTACCGGCAGAAGGACCTGCCGCAACTCCGCGTGCGGGAAGATGTACCACGTTATGTTCAATCGCCCGAAGAAAGAGGGTGTCTGCGACGCGTGCGGCAGCGAGCTCTATCAGAGGGATGATGACTCGGAAGCTACCATCAGAGAGCGTCTCAACGTATACGCGGAGCAAACCGCGCCTTTGATTGACTACTACGATAAGAAAGGGCTGCTCCGACGGGTAGAAGGAGTGGGGCCGATCGACGGAATATTTGCCTCCATAGTCAAGATACTGGGCTAGGGAGGCCGCGGCCAATCGGGGCAGGAGGCTTCCATGAAAGTCAGAGCATCGGTAAAGAGAATCTGCGACAAGTGTAAGATCATAAAACGGAAAGGCGTTGTACGCGTCATCTGTGAGAACCCGAAGCATAAGCAGCGCCAAGGCTAGCGCTCACAGGTGTCGCCCGGTTCGTCTGGAGGAATATCGTGGCCCGAATTGCAGGGATTGATTTACCCAAGAACAAGCGTATGGAGATTGCGCTCACGTACATCTACGGGATCGGCAGGACCACTGCCAAGAAGATCCTGAACGAGAGCGGTCTGGATCCCAACCTGAAGACCGATGACCTCACCGAAAGGGACGTCGCCAGAGTCCGAGAGATCATCGATCGCGAGCATAAGGTCGAGGGCGATCTCCGCCGCGAAGTGGGCATGAATATCAAGCGGTTGATGGACCTCGGCTGCTATCGAGGGCTTCGGCACCGTCGGGGCCTGCCGGTACACGGCCAGCGCACCCATACCAACGCCCGCACCCGCAAGGGCCCGAGG
>JBMOME010000157.1:0-11803 GCA_049323095.1 Thermodesulfobacteriota bacterium | reverse complement strand
TTCCGCGGTCAACGAGACCGATCGCATTCAGTCCTATGCCGAAGCAGGCACGGTTATGATTTCCGAACAAACCTATGAGATTCTGGGCGATCGAATCGTGGTTGGGGCGACCGCAAAGGCCGCTCTCAAAGGTCTCAGCGGCTTCCGGGAACTGTACCGGGTGATCAGTGTCAGTGATGGAAGGCGATCAGCATTAGTGGACGCAGGCGAAGGCTCTTGACTTTGAGCTTGGGCATCCACAAATGACAGATATAGTCATGAGGCAAGCGGTGAGAATGACGACAAGAATTGGGCTTCTCATCATAATTGTGATCGCTGCCGTAGTCGCTGTGTATGCCGCGGGCATTAACATATCATGTTGTCACTGTCACGGCACTGTGGACTGCGCATGTCATGTCGCGGCTTGTCACCAAGACCCGATGGCCCGCCACTCGAATGAGTCGCCCGAAGATGAATGCATTACCGCGGGCGCAGCGGGAGAGCGGTGCCAGTGCTCGTCGTGGGTCCCGCCCGCTCCTGCTCCAGGCAGGTTGCGGATTGTGAGCGCCTTGCCTGTCGATTCCATGGCGAGCGGTCCTCCCACTTGGCATCGGCCCTTCCTGTGTACTCTGCCGCGCTCCAGCCCTGCTGATGGAAGAGATCTGTACCTTCGAACATGCGCCTTCCTCTCCTGAGTGAGCCGTCCTGGCTCACACCCAGGCTGTTGCCATGGCCATTCCCTTGATATGGGACGAGATATACCGCGCGCCTGAAGAATCGGCACGCAGAAACCGCAACAGGAGCCCTTCCAAAGCTGCTTGAAGCTCGGGACCGGAGGCGAACATGAACGGAGGCCTTCTTAGAACCGCATTGGACAAACGCTACCGAAAGCCACTACTTGTTGCTCTGGCGATTTTGATCGCGTTTGCCGCGGGTTACTACCTATCCGGAGGCGGTACGACGCCTCGTGACAAACATGCGGACCAACCCGCCACGGAGACACCTCAACAGAAGGCCGACAAGTCGGAGCCGCCCAAGGAGACCGCGAAGGCGACCCTGTGGACCTGTTCCATGCATCCACAGATCAAGCTTCCCAACCCAGGCAAGTGCCCGATCTGTTTCATGGATCTCATTCCGCTTGAAACAGGCACCGGCCCGGTGACGACGGCGTCGCTTACCCAGTATTCCATGTCTGAAACGGCAAAGAAACTCGCCGAGGTGCAAACCTCGCCCGTGAAGCGGGAACAAGCAAAGCTAAGCCTTAACATGGTGGGCATGGTCTTCGAGGATGAGACGCGCGTTGCGTTTGTTCCTGCCCGCGTGGACGGCCGTCTGGACGAACTGTATGTGAATTTCACCGGAGTCATGGTCAATGAGGGCGATCCGATGGTCAAGATCTGGAGCCCAACGCTGATCAAGTCCCAGGTTGAGCTCTTCGAGAGTACCCGGACGAAAGAGGTGGACCCGGAGGTTGTCAAGGGAGCGGAAGAGAAGCTCATGCAACAGGGCCTCACCAAGGAACAGGTTGATGAAATCAAGGCGAAGCAAAAACCCATCCTCTATGTGACGCTTCGAGCCCCAATCAAGGGCGTCGTCATGAAAAAAATGGCGATTCTGGGCCAGTTCGTCAAAGAGGGACAGGAGATGTACATGATTAACGACCTGTCCCGGGTGTGGGTGAAACTGGATGCGTACGAGACCGACATGCCCTGGATCAGATACGGCCAGGACGTCACCTTCACTACCCCCTCGGTGCCCGGCAAGACCTTCAAGGGCAGGGTCCTGTTCATAGATCCTGTCCTGGACACAAAGACGCGCTCGGTGAAAGTGCGTGTTGAGGCCGATAACCCAGATTTGAGTCTTCGGCCGGGAATGTTCGTGAGCGCTCGATTGGAAGCTGAAGTGGACGCTCAAGGTCGCGTGATCAAGTCCGAATGGGCAGGGAAGTATATCTGTCCCGTTCACCCCAGCGACACCCCTTCAGACACTCCCGGGATTTGTCCGGAAAGCAAGATGGAGCTAAGACCCGCTTCAGCCTTCGGGTACGCAGATGAGAAGAATCCAGTGTTTCCCCTGACTATTCCTGCAGGAGCTCCTTTGATCACGGGAAAGCGGAGCATTGTCTACGTCGAGCTCCCGAAGACCGAGCACCCCACATATGAGCTGCGCGAGGTGGTCCTTGGCCCGAAAACAGCAGATAAGTACGTGGTCTACGAAGGTCTCAAGGAGGGTGAGCGAGTTGTCACCCACGGGAACTTCAAGATCGACAGCGCTATGCAGATCCTGGCTAGGTCGAGCATGATGCATGCTCCTGAAGTGAAGCCGAGCCCCACGCCTCCTCAGCCGGCAGTTGAAGAGGAGCTGGTGGAAAAGGTGGAAGCCCCTGCCGAGTTCCTCAACGAGCTGACTCCGGGGATCAAGGAGTACTTGGCGCTCAAGGAAGCGCTCGTGGAAGCAAAGCTCGAAGATGCGACCAAAGCAGGAGAGAAGCTGGCAGAACTCCTCAAGAGCATGAAGACCGACAAGTTGGAGGGTAAGGCTCAGGAAACCTGGAAGAAACTTTCGGACTCGATTGCGAGCAACCTCAAGGGCGTGATCGACGGAACGGACGTAGAGCTAAAACGCAGGGCATTCGGGCCTCTCTCCGAAGACTTCGTGCGGCTGCTCATGGCGTTCAGGCATACGATGGCTGAGCCGCTCGTGGTCTTTCATTGTCCCATGGCATTCAATAAGCAAGGAGCATACTGGGTTGAGGGAAGCGAGGAAAGACGCAATCCCTATTTCGGCCGAAAACCGTTCAAAGGGCAGGATATGCTCCAATGCGCCGAATTGGTAGAGAAAATCCCTCCCGAAAAGTCCGCTACGCTGGAGAAGAGGGCTCAAGACCAGCCGGCCTCCACGGAGCCTGAGAAGCACGAGCATGATGGCCAGAAGAAACCAGGCTCAGAAGAAGGGAGCTCCCACTCCAAGCATGAAGGAGATGCGAAATGAATCCGGCCCCTGGTGAAAATCCTGCGGTCCAGCCCGGGGCGGAATCGTTCTTCGCCAAGATGATGCGGTTCTGGACCGAACAAAAAGTTCTCGTTGCCGTGTTCTTGATAGGAATCATCCTGTACGGCATGGCGGTGGCTCCTTTTGACTGGGACATATCATGGCTCCCTCGAAATCCGGTCCCGGTGGACGCTATCCCTGACATTGGCGAGAACCAGCAGATAGTTTACACGGTATGGGAAGGCCGATCCCCCAAAGATATCGAGGACCAGATCACATATCCGCTCACCGTTTCGCTCCTCGGGATACCGGGAGTGAAGGCGATACGGAGCAATTCCTTCTTCGGCTTTTCCACGATCTATATCATCTTCAAAGAAGAGGTCGAATTCTACTGGTCTCGATCGAGGATACTGGAAAAGCTCAATTCACTCCCTTCGGGAACGCTTCCTACCGGAGTTCAACCCACGCTGGGCCCTGATGCCACCGCATTGGGTCAGGTCTTCTGGTACACCTTGGAAGGTGAAGGCTTCGGCCTGGATGAGCTCCGCACCATCCAGGACTATTACGTGCGGTACTATCTGCAATCCTCAGGCGGCGTGAGTGAAGTCGCGTCGATCGGCGGGTACGTGAGAGAGTACCAGGTGGACATCGATCCCGACGCGATGAGGGCGCACGGGGTGCAACTCCCTGACATCTACAATGCGGTTCGGATGGCCAATCTGGACGTGGGAGCTGCCACCATAGAAGTGAATCGCGCGGAATATACGATCCGCGGCCTCGGATTTCTCAGGTCGGTCGAAGACCTGGAGAACAGCGTAGTCAAAGTTAACGACAACGTTCCGCTGTTTATCAAGCAGGTGGGACGCGTCACCCTCGGCCCGGAAATGAGGCGGGGAGCGCTGGACAAAGAAGGCGCGGAAGCCGTAGGCGGAGTCGTGGTGGTGAGGTTCGCGGAAAATCCGCTCCAGGTGATCAAGAACGTAAAGAAGAAGATCAAAGAGATTGCGCCCGGACTTCCCACAAAGACATTGCCGGACGGCAGGGTTTCACAAGTCAAGATCGTCCCCTTCTACGACCGAACCGCCCTGATCTACGAGACGCTGGACACGCTCAAGAGAGCGCTATTTGACGAAATCCTGGTTACCGTCATTGTGGTTATCGTGATGGTGAACCACATAGCCAGTTCCGCTCTCATCTCCGCGGTGCTGCCTCTGGCGGTAATCTCCACATTCATCGTTATGAAGATTATCGGAATCGATGCCAACATCATGTCCCTTTCAGGTATTGCCATTGCCATCGGAGTCATGGTGGACATGGGCATCATCCTCTGTGAAAACATCCTGCGGCATATTGAGGAAGGCAGGTCGGATAGGACTTTACTCGGTCTGATCGTGGAATCCGCGTCCGAGGTGGGGGGCGCGGTCATGACCTCCTCGCTGACGACGATAATATCGTTTCTCCCCGTTTTTAGCCTCACGGGACCTGAAGGAAAGCTTTTCAGTCCGGTCGCTTACACCAAGACCTTTGCGGTGGGCGCGTCCCTGGTGCTGGCTTTAATGCTGATTCCACCATTGGCTCACCTCGCATTCCGCAAGTGGAACCTTAAAATCCGGCCTACGATTATTCTGAATTCACTGGTGGTAATTGGCGGGCTTTTGGTCGGATTTACTATTTCCTGGTGGATTGGGGTCCCGGTTGTTTTCATGGGGCTCGTAAAGCTGGCTGTTCTCTATGTCCCGGAGCAATATCGCGAACGAGTGCCGACATTTGTGAATCTCGCTGCGCTGGCATTCGTGGTGGTCTTGCTCACGGAACATTGGCTTCCACTGGGGCCCGAGGTCGGTATCGTACGCAACGTGATCTTCGCCTCGAGTATCATCTTCGGATTGCTCGGGATCCGGAAGATCTTCACTTCGTTCTATAGGCCCCTGCTTGCCTGGGCCCTTGACCACAAGGCGGCGTTTCTTTGTGTGCCGCTCTCCCTCATTATTTTCGGAGCGGTGATCTGGCTAGGATTCGACAAGGTGTTCGGCTTCATCCCCTGGACCGTAAACAAAATCGTCGCCACCAAAGCGGAACCTGCGACGCCTCAAAGCATGATCCAGCCTTCACGTATGGTCGCTCAACATGTTCACGGGCCGGAAGTGAAGAGTGACGCTGCTCCTCCTCCGCCACCTGTCGAAGACCCTGTAAGATCTTCCAGGATATGGTCCAGACTGACCCACGCGTTTCCCGGACTGGGCAAAGAGTTCATGCCTGACCTGGACGAGGGTTCGTTCTTGTATATGCCCACCACCATGCCTCATGCTGCCATTGGAGAAGCACTCGATGTGATTCAGAAACAGGACATGGCCATCAGGGCCATTCCTGAGGTGGAAAGCGTGGTAGGAAAAATAGGTAGGGTGGAGAGTGCGCTCGACCCTGCGCCGCTCTCCATGATCGAAACAGTGATCAACTACAAGCCTGAATACAAAACCGACCCTGTCACCGGGCAACGCGTGCTCGATCCGGATACCGGGAAGCCGATCCGCAACTGGAGACCGAATATCAAATCGCCCAATGATATTTGGAAGGAAATCCTTAGTGCTGCGCAACTGCCCGGGTCCACATCCGCTCCAAAATTGCAGCCCATTGCGGCGCGAATTGTTATGCTCCAGAGCGGCATGAGAGCTGCCATGGGAGTGAAAATACGTGGCAAGAGCCTTGATGAAGTGGAAAAGGTCGGGATGGAAATCGAGCGGTTTCTCAAAGAAGTCCCGTCCATAGAGCCCTCTTCGGTTATAGCGGACAGAGTCATCGGCAATCCATACATAGAGATCGCGATCGACAGAAAGGCCATAGCCAGATACGGCGTCAAGATACAGGAAGTTCAAGATGTCATCGAGATAGCTATTGGCGGCAGACGGATCACCACCACGGTGGAAGGACGGGAACGGTATCCTGTGAGGGTGAGGTATCAACGGGAGTTGCGTGATTCCCTCGAAGCGCTGGAAAGGATACTTATTCCCGGGAGCGAAGGCGTGCAGATCCCGCTCAACTTAATAGCGCAGATCAAGTATGTTCGCGGCCCCATGACCGTGAAAAGCGAGGACACGTTCCTGGTCAGTTACGTATTGTTCGACAAGAAGCCCGGGACAGCGGAAGTTGATGTGGTTACGGCAGCGAATAATTACCTGCAGCACAAGATCAGCACAGGAGAGCTGAAACTACCTGCCGGCGCGTCCTTTGTTTTCGCAGGCTCATATGAGAACCAGGTGCGCTCGGAAAAAACGCTGCGAGTAGTTATTCCGGTAGCCCTTTTGTTGATTTTTATGGTCCTTTACTTTCAGTTCCGCTCGGTTCCCACGTCACTAAATGTATTCTCGGGGATCTTTGTGGCCTGGTCCGGTGGGTTCATGATGCTCTGGTTGTATTCCCAGCCCTGGTTCATGGACTTTGGCGTGTTCGGCGTGAATATGCGGGAGCTCTTTCAGGTGAGGCCGTACAACTTGAGCGTTGCGGTGTGGGTCGGGTTCCTTGCCCTTTTCGGAATAGCAACGAACGACGGTGTTATCTATTCCACATACCTGGATCAGGTTTTCGCGAAACATAAATTTCAATCCGTGGCCGAAATCAGGGAGGCCACGTTGGAAGCGGGAATCAAGCGAGTCAGGCCCGCGCTTATGACGACAGCATGCACGATTCTCGCCTTAATTCCCGTGCTGACGTCCAAGGGTAGGGGTGCAGACGTCATGGTGCCAATGGCTCTGCCAAGTTTCGGAGGAATGTGTATCGACATTATTACCATCTTCGTGGTCCCTACTATCTATTGTCTTGTGAAGGAAATTGAATTCAAGAGGACACAGCGGCAAGATGCATCGACAGGAGGAGACAGATGAGCACCCAATTAAGAAAAGTTATGTTGGTAGTTGCACTGGGCATGATGCTCGCGGCAGCTTTGCCCTGGACCGCGGCCGCGGCTGAAAAGCTGGACCTGCCTGACGGGACAAAGCTGGACACGTCGGTCAAGTGCCCGGTATGTAATATGGAGCCCGGGTCGAGCAAAGACATAGGCGCGGCTGCCGTGGTGTTCAAGGACGGCAAGGTGGTCGGCCTTGACGGGCCGTCACACATGTTTATGTATATGCTGACTCCCGATAAGTACCCTATCAACAAGGCCGATGTTAAGCAGATTTTCGTGCTGGATTATGGAACCAAGAAATTCATCGATGCCAATACAGCGTCCTTTGTAGTTGGGACGAGCGTAGAAGGTACCATGGGCCCTGAAGCGGTGCCCTTCGCCAAGAAAGAAGATGCGGAAAAGTTTAGCGCGGAACATAAGGGGAGCAAAGTGGTTCCCTTCGCTCAAGTCCAGTTGAGCGATGTTCAGGCAAAGGGTTGGAAGAAGATGTTAAAGATGAAACACGGACATTGATGCGCGTCCGCCGATCGCGGAAACGACTGAAATAGAGGACTGACATGATATTCTCGCTGGAAAGGAGATTTCTGCTCCTTCTTCTGCTGCCTGTGGCAATTGTTCTCACTGCCGTGGGAGTTGCGGGCTTCCTGTACATCAGGGATTTTCTCTTCGATCAGTGGAGTCTTTCCACGACCCTTAAGTTGGAAAAGGCTGCACTGGAAATAGATCGCCAGCTCAAGGAAAAGGTTGAACTGATTGACCTGATTGCAAGGTCGGCCGAAATCCCCAACGGAGATATCACGCGGGCATTTCTCATCCAGCAACTCACTGCCATGAAGGGAGTTCGTTTCGTGGACCTGATCCCCGCGGGAGACGAGGGCCAGGACCAAGGCGCCGGCGGCTCTCTCATGGAAGAGCTCCAGCGCGGGATCACCGAAGGACTCTACACTATGGAGCTCTGCGGAGACCTGAACGTCTGCACCCCGCTGATGGATTCAGCTTCGGCAGACAGAACCATGCATATCGTCAAATTCATCCCGGGACAAGGCAACTTGCCCGCCAAGCGTCTCTTTGTGAGAATCGCCTTCGACTCGCTGATCGAGCCGGTTCAGAATATGGGACTGTGGGGTGACAGTGCCACAGCCCTGGTCACGAGCACCGGCAAACTACTGGCCCATACGGACAAATTCACGCGCCGGGGACGCCAGTTGGGAGATACGGGCGACCCGCTGGAAAAGAAAGTTCTGGACGAGATCTTGCGCAAGCCTTACGGGACTGTACTCGGTGTCGGTCATCCGCCCGATCTGGTAATCGGCTTCTACAAGGTTCCGTCCATCAACTGGTATTTGCTCTTCTATTCGAGAGGCCGCGAGATACTTGCGCCCATGTTAGACTTTCGCTTCTTCTATGCCATGGGAGGCGTGGCGGTTCTTATTATCATCCTCGTCCTGATCCGCCTGACAACTCGATCCGTGGCCTCCTCCATTTCCGATATATCCGCGGTCGCGGGCAAAGTTAGAGAAGGCAACTACGACGTTGAGTTGCCCAAGAAGAGGTCTGACGAAATAGGCGTGCTCATGCGCAACTTCAACGAAATGATCGGGGGGCTTAGGCAACGGGACCTCATCCAGCAGACCTTCGGCCGGTACGTGGACAAACAGATTGCCGAAGAGCTCATGCGCCGGCCCGAAGCGCTCCGCATGGGCGGTGAAAAGAAGACTGTTACCATCATGATGGCGGACATGCGTAACTTCACCGCGGCAGCGGAAAAACTCAAGCCCGAACAGGTCATCAAAGTCCTCAATCGCTATTTCGGCCGGATGATCGATGTAATCGAGAGATATCAGGGCATCATTGTCGATTTCTATGGGGATTCCATCCTCACCTTCTTCGACGGCATGGAGGCGGACGTCAGCACGCGGGCGGCAGCCGCGGTCAAATGTGCCATCGATATGCAGATCACCCATGAGACCTTCCGCTCAGAGGACGAATTCCAAGGGCTCCCGGAACTCCGAGTGGGCATTGGCATTCATACGGGCGAAGTGGTGGTGGGAAACATTGGAACCCACGCCAGAGCCAAATATGGGATCGTGGGCTCGGACGTGAACGTAACCGCGAGAATCCAAACCACCGCGGGCGGCGGCAGGATCGTCATCTCAGAACAGACCTATAATATCTTACGAGACCGGGTTAAGGTTTCGGCAGACTTCAGGGTTTGCCTCAAAGGAATCGGGGGCGATAGAGAGCTGTACGAAGTGGAATCTCTCGACGGCAAGCGCGTTTAGAACGGGTTACGAACCCGGAGGTTCGTGAAGGAACCGTCGCCACAATCTCCACGGAATCACCATTCTTCCCGGGGATGTCACTGACCCGGCGCGTCGCTGGGTCAGTGTTTCAAATTTTCCGCTTGACAATAATGAGCATATGCTCATAATGCAACTCACGGTGCAACCGAATGGCCAGACCCAAATGCTGCAGAAGAATCGGTCAGCAACCGGCTTGCGCAGTGTTCAAGCCCGTTGGAGTACCCTTTTCCGTGCTGGAAGAGGTTGTCCTCTCTGTGGACGAGTTTGAGGCTCTCAGGCTGGCTGATCTTGAAGGGCTCCATCACGAGCAGGCTGCGGAGCGAATGAACGTCTCGCGGCAGACCTTCGGCAGAATTGTCGAGGCTGCAAGGAAGAAAGTGGCGCAGGTCCTGGTTGAAGGTTTGGCTCTTCGCGTGGAAGGAGGCGTGGTAAAGATGGCTGAAGAGCGAACGTTCTTGTGCGATCAATGCCAACACACTTGGAGCGTTCCGTTCGGAACGGGCAGGCCCGGGGAATGCCCGTCCTGTAAAGGCGGCTTGATTCACCGAATCGAGCAGGGCAGTGGGCGAGAAAGAGGGCGAGGCTCCTGCCGACGACAACAAGTTGTTGGCGGAAAACGATGAACAATGCGCGGATAGCGCGGACATCCTGAATTCAAAATTCAAATCTACGACAAGGAGATAAAGCATGAAGATCTGTTTTCCCGCTGAGGTACTCAATGGCATGGATAGCACAGTTTTCGGGCATTTTGGCTCTGCGCCCGGTTTTGTCATTGTCGATACTCAGGATATGAGCGTGGAAGAAGTCCGAAACGGTGACCAGCATCATGAGCATGGAATGTGCCAACCGTTGAAAGCCCTGGGAGGGCGGCCGGTTGACGCGGTTGTTGTCGCAGCTATTGGAGCAGGGGCGCTCATGAAGCTGCAAGCGCAGGGCATTTCGGTTTATCGCGCGACTCAGGGGACCGTGCGCGAGAACCTGAATCTTATCCAGGAGAAGAAGCTTGCATCCTTTGATTTGAGCTTCACCTGCCAAGGCCACGGCGACATGCCCGGAGGCTGCGCCCACTCGTAGGAGCTCAGGCTTCATGGTGCGGTGGTGACCGAACATAGCGGTCGCCGACCGCGCCCTTTCGGTCCGGGAACGCGTGGACAGAACTCGGAATCAGTCGCGCGGCGGGTTGTTGAGGATATCTTCTATCTGAGGTTTCAGTCTAGGAATATCTGTGCTGACTACCTTCCACACTATTTCGAAATCGATGTCGAAGTATCGATGCGCCAAAACGTTGCGCATCCCAATGATGTAGGACCACGGAACATTAGGGGTTTGGTTTCGAAACCGTTGAGAAAGTGATCGGGCCGCTTCCCCGATCAACTCTATGTTTCTGACCATCCAGTTCTGAATAAGCTCGTCATTACGAAAAGCCTCGATGCCCTTGGCCGCGTACCGTTCAATACGCTCAATAGCCTCAAGAATGTCTAGCAATCTTGCGCGGTCGTCTCTCAAAGTGGGATCGCTTCCTTCATGACACGATCGCGAATTCGTTTTCGCAATCCATTTTCCGTTACCACATCGACCTTAACTCCAAGAAGCGTGTTCAGGTCATGCCAGAGTCCCCCAAGGTCGAGCAGACTGCGATCCGGCTCCATATCGACAAGGAGATCTATGTCGCTCTCGGCATCTGCCTCGCCTCTTGCAACCGAGCCGAAAACACGTACGTTGTGAGCACCATGCCGCTGAGCTATTCGTAGAATTTCCGACCGCTTCTTTTTCAACAAATGACGAGCGTCCATGTCTTGATCCCGCATCGGTTCTGACAACCAAATCCCCTTTTCCCTAAGCTTCCGCCAGCCCTTCGGTTACGGAAACGTCCTAGTATAAATTGCCAATAATTTCAATGCCCCGCTATAGGAGTCGAGCCTCACACGAAATAACCTACCACATACCTCAATCCAAGTGCGACGATAATAATAGCAAGGACAGGCCGGATGATACTACTGGGCACGTACTTCTGAGCGCTCGCGCCGAAGTACATCCCAACGAATCCGCCTATCCCGAACAGAAAGCCCAGCAACCAGTCCGGGCGCACGCTTTGCCCTGGCAGCGCCACAAGAGGACCGAAGAACTCGTAGAATATTACTCCTCCTACAGAAGTCACGCACGTGCCCATCAGCGTTGCGCCGGCTATCGTATGAATCGGTAGGCCGAAAAAGGATACGATAAATGGAGCTATTATTGCTCCGCCACCGATACCGTAAACTCCACCGATCAAGCCTACGACCAGCGAAAGCATAAACAGTCCCGTGGTGTGGAACGTGAACTTTTCGCCGAAAAACTCGTATTCCGTGCAGGTCAGCGACCAACTGCACGTTCTTATTGCCGGCCTCTCGGACTGGGCTTTGGCAGCAGCCTTACTCACCGAATTCTGCTGCCGCATCTTGCTCTCTGCTGTCTTTTCTGAGCTCTCTTTGCCTCTGCTCACAATGACCTGGTACAGCAAGCGGGCTCCGATGTAGAAAAGCACGCAACCCACGAACATCTTGAACGCCCTCGGATCAGGCAGGTACCAAACCCGGATGAAAAGACCGAGAAAAAGTCCAGGAACCGTCCCAATGATGATGTTCCAGGC
>JBMOME010000156.1:0-11847 GCA_049323095.1 Thermodesulfobacteriota bacterium | reverse complement strand
TCCAGTGCTTGGGATCAGGAACCGGTTTTAGGCAAACGATGATCCGCATGATTTTCACCGGTGATTCGAGAGTGCGACACAGGCTCCCGGCACTTCGTGGATCAGAACCCGTGCCGTGCACCTATTTCCGCTCACAAACCGAACATGGATAGGGCCTGACGGAACATCACCAGTTTGGCAATTTCCGCAGTTCCCCCAGCCGGAATGGTCACCAGCGCGTCGCGCAGCAACCGCTGGACTGCATGCTCTTTCATGATCCCGTAACTACCGTGTATTTCGATGGCTTTGCGCGCGGATCTGGCAGCGGCTTCGCAAGAGAATTGCTTCGCCAGGGCCGACTCAGCCGCGCAATTGATCTTCTGGTCAATCATCCAGCCAACGCGGTAGGTAAGCAACCGGGAGATCTCCAGGTCCGCATAAATGTCCGCGATGTACCACTGTATCGCCTGCAACTTGCTTATCGGCTTGCCATACAGAGTTCGCTCATTGGCAAACTTTGCCGCTTGCTCCAGGACTCCATTGAGCACGCCCAGAGCCACCGCGGCCATGCCCGGGCGGCCGCACTGAACAATGTCCTGGATAGCGGTGGTCATGCCGTCGCCCTCGTTACCCAGGAGGTTCGCTTTGGGCACCTCGCAATTGGTAAACGCCAGCTCTCCGGTATTGGCGCCTCGCAGACCGACTTTGTTCTCTTTTCGGCCGGCCTTTGCTCCGGGAAAATCCTTTTCCACGATAAACGCGGACAGACCTTTGCCGCCTTCGCCTGTCCGAGCGATCACCACCCACGTGTCGGCATGGTGCGAATTCGTGATAAAGCACTTGCGACCGTTCAGGATGTACTTGTCTCCTTCCAGCTTTGCCGTCGTCTGTATTCCGGCCACATCCGATCCGCCGGAAGGCTCGGTCACCGCGACCACTCCCATTGTCTCGCCTTTGCACAAAGGCGGAAGATACTTCTTCTTCTGTTCCTCGCTACCCCAGGTGCCCAGAGCGTACGTGCACATGTGGTGGACCTGAATTGCCATCGGAATGGCCGGGCAGACCCGCCCAAGCTCTTCCAGGACTATCACCCGAGCCAACGCCCCCATGCCAGTGCCGCCGTACTCCGGCGCAGTGATCACCCCCAGAATGCCCATCTGACCCATACCCTTCAGAAGCTCCACAGGAAACTCGCCCGTCTCCTCCATCGCTTCCATGTAAGGCGGTATCTCTTTCTCCGCATAATCCCTTACAGTCTTCCGCAGCAGCTCTTCCCGATCAGAAAACTTGAATTCCATTGAACGTCCCCTTTCTCGAATCTGATTTTTCGAAGCCCGAAAACCGGACCAGGCCTTTGATGTGAATCCGGTTTGATCCAAGTGAGAAGAGGGGCCTTGCTGTAAGGTCGCTCTCCCCGGCTTTTACTTTCTTTTGGCAGCATCGTCCTGAGGCCGCGGTACTACTGCCAGGCTATCCAAATAAGCGGTTAGCGAAGCGATGCATTTGTCGAGCGTGCCGCCGGATTTGTCGATGCCGTACAGAACCGACGCTCCCAACATGCCTGCAAAAAGCATCCTGCTTATCGCATCCGTATCCACCTCCCGGCTCAACCGACCGGAAGCCTTGGCTTCGTCCAGGAAGCGTTTGATCATGGCCAGGAATCGGTAGAATCCGTCGCCGATCTCCCGGGCAAAGTCCTGCCGCTGGTCGTCCAGCTCCACTGACAAGGTCACGAAAACGCAGCCGCCCGGGATGTTTTCCGCATCCTTGAGATATCGGTTCGCGTAGTTTTCCAGGAGCTTCTTCACTTTCACGATGGGATCGTCAATCCGATCCAGGCCATCAAGAACCTTATTCCGCCATATCTTGCGAGCCTGACTCAGCACCGCGACGAAGAGCTCATCCTTGCTGCGAAAATGATTGTACAGCCCTCCTTTGGACGAGTTCGCGTGCTCCAGGATGTCCTCGATGGAAGTGTTGAGGTATCCTTTGAGGGAAAAGAGCTTGAGGGATTCGTGAATGATCTTTTCTCTGAGATCCATGAGTCAGGATTCCTCGGGCAAGACCGACCGGTCGGTCTTACTGCTCATATAACCTCAACTCCTTCGACCTGTCAAGATTTATCGCGGACCTAATACCAGTGCGCGATCAATCAAGGAATAGTGCGCTGATGCAGACACGGACCTGCCAAGACTCAGGTCCGTGGCACCCCCCGCCGATATTGATTGGCTCTTGGGTGCCACTGACCTGGGCACCAGGTCAGTGCTGCCTTTGCTCGATCGTCAACTTCACCATCTGAAAGCAACCTGGTATAAAATACGGGCTTTCTTACGTGTGGGAATGAAGCGCATTCTGCCTGTGATTGCGAGCGCAGCGAAACAATCTCAAGGAGTTATGGAAAAGCCCTGGAGGTTGCTTCGTCTCTTCGTTCTTCGCGATGACATTGACTCGCGTGCTGACCGAGCCACGGGTTTGAAAACCAATTGCGGGACACCACACTAGGAAGCCTTAGAGGGTTCCTTCTTGTCCGGCGGTTCCTGGAGGCGTACCATCAGCCACTGTTGAGTCTTTTCCTTACCAAAGTGCACGAGCGCCTCAGTCTGGTCTTGGGTCAAATTAAAGACCCCGGTTTCCATTATGATATCGGTATTCTTGCCGTCGGCAAAAGTCCATGCCGCACGTTGGGTCTTCTTGTCTACCATGCCCTTCACCGGGCGGGCCGTATCGGTGGCTGTGTTGTAATATGTTCCTGCAATCACTCCTTCTTTATTTATCGCGAGCTGCAAGAGCATGTTTGAGTCATTTGCATTTAGCTGGCTGAGAGCAAAAACTCCCAATGGAAGCCATTCGGATTCGGTCTGTTGTTCTGTAGGAGCGCTGGACGCGATATCACTGGCTTGCTGATAATAATCATCTGCAGTTGCCACGGGCTTTCCGCCCATGTAGACTTGGTCTTCTTGGTAATAAACGTCTCCTCCATAGTCGTAGTAAGTCGGTGAGCCCCAGGACGCTCCTGCTACCCACACACCAAGAGCTGCCCATGTTGCAGGCCGCCACCAATGATTCCAAGGGTAATGGTGGTACTTGCCAAAGTTTTCCCAATACGCCTTGGCCATCTGGGGATGGTCCTTCCACCACTGAGGCGTAAAGATATTGTCGTACCGACCTTGGAGGTTATGCCGGATTTGATCTGCATTCCCCCTTGAAGGTAGTGTTGATGGTCGGTCTCCCGCGCCGGGTCTTCCGGCAATGCCCGGTCTGTCGCCTATGCCGGGTCGATCCCCTATGCCAGGTCGATCGCCGGGTCCGGGACGCTGAGCGGGCAGCGTACCAGCATGGGGTCGATCACCCGGTCGTGCTCCCTCTCCGATGCCAGGTCTGTCAGCTGCGCCCGGCCTCTGTGAAGCCAAGAGTTGTTGCGCGCCGGCATATCCGAGGGCTCCTGCGGCAGCTCCAATCCCAACTTTTCCCATGTCAGACAAACCAGCGCCCGGGTGCTGAGGGAGATTCAGGAACTGCTGGATTTGGGCCTGGCTGGGCTTCGGCACTGCGGCTCCTCCCGGTCTGGCATCAAGCTTGGGAGCAGCCCCGGAAGGACGCTTAGGAACAGTTCCGGCAGGTCTTTGTGCCACCTGGCGGCTGGGAGAAGGAGGTCGCGACGGTCGGGAAGGCTGCACGGCAGATCCTGCTCGTGAATAGGAACCCATTGAGGGACTGCGCTGGACCGCTCCACCGCCTCTGTACGCCGCGCCGCCACCGAAACTTCCGCCTCTGGCTCCCCCAAAACCGCGTGAAAAAGCTTCTTCTGCACCGAGATAAGCCAGAAATAGGAAAAACACCAAAACCACCAAAAGGGCTGATCTTCTCATGGCTGCCTCACTTACTTGCCGGACTGTTGTGCGGCCGCTACGGCTTGCTTGCGGATCACTGTGACCTCATCGATATTCGGCAATGGCTCCCCGTCCACCTCACGGCCGACGGACTGCCACGTGAAAGTATTCGGGTCCACATAGGTATAAATGTTGATCGAGGACGCTCTATGTCCGTTACTGAGGGCGATCTTCAGCTTTACCGTCCATCGATTGCCATCCCTGGACCACTCGCCTTCTCCAAAGCCGCCCGTGGAGTCGAAGATCCAAGATCGGATCTTCTTGGCCGCGGCATCCCATCCGATTACTTGAGTGCCCTGGGCCTGAATACGATTCTGCACAATCACCCGAAATGAACCGCTGATAAAGCCGTAGTTCTGTGTCCACTGGAACCGGCTCTCTACCGTGGCATCTTCGTCTCGATCCACCCATTCACCAACGAGCCATTCAAGCTGTCCCAAGTGAGCGATATTTGATACAGGGACGGAGGATTCCTCTTCCTCCACGCTCAGGAGTTTCCAGGCCCCGTCCTCTTTGACATGAGTCGCGGTATACAGGATCTCCTGCGGTTCACCACCCGATCGCCCAATCACAGCTATGCCCTTCTCGACCGCCCGATCAGGTGAAGGGAATTGAATATCGAAGACGGCCACCTTCAACTGAAGACCTCTATTCTTGGAAAAGAAACCTTCCAATGCAGGTCGTATTTTGTCAGGACCTTTGAATCGTTCCCCGGAAGGGGCCACGTACTCTCCCTGGCGACTCCAGTGGGAAGCAACCGCCCGTGCATCGGCGCGGTTATAGGCATGCATGTACGAGTCAACCGATTTGCGGATGGCAGTCTCGTCCGCTTGCATCTTGGCGCTATCGGCTGCGCCGGCAAGACCGGACAGGAAGAGGCAGATAACCCAAGCTAAAGCAATTCTTCGCATGATCTGAAACCTCCTAACTCCAACCAGCAGTAATCTGACCATGGACACTGATGGCTATGTCGTCAAATCGTCGAAGCGAGCCGGTACAGAGCCCAAAGAAGTATACGCCGCCTTTCAAGGAAAGCCTTGGGCCGACCTTTGGTTAGCGAAAGAACTTCTTGTCCTCGTCCAAAATGTGATTCAAGAACCAATCCCTGAGAAACGACACTGCGCTACCAAGTGTCTCCGTCTTTCCTTCCAGGTGAGCGGTCTCGAAGTCCCGCACCAGTGATTCGAAATACCGGTGCTGACCGCGGTGCCGCTCTATTTCGTCGTATCCCACGGATTCCATCAACCCTTCTTCGAAGAGGAAGTGCGTATTGGCATAGGCCTTGAGTTTGTCAATCAACTCCTTGTCAACGATCTGTTTCTTGCCGCCAAACGTGCGCTCGTAGTACTCGTTCAAGGTTTCCAAGAATAGTCTGTGCTGGAGGTCAACTACCTCGTTGCCGATGTCAAATTCGTCCTTCCATACGAAGAATCCCATTGACCCCCTCCTTTCCATTTCTCTTTGTTCGTCAATAATTTTGATGTGTTACCCTTTGATTATTTCGGGACTTACCATACGTTCTTGGCTCCGTTCACCGGAGGACTTACCAATGATTTGAGCGGGCGCTGCACATTTAGAAGGCCCCCGCGTTGTCCCACGTAGGGCTGGTACGATACTAGATCATCGCGGCGAAGCCGCAGTAATCAATTTTCTTGTCACTTCAAGGATACTTTACTGTGGTCCACGCGGTCAACCGGGTTTTTCCTCGTGGTGCTTACCCCAAGACGCCGCGACGGAGTCGTGCTTGGACTGGACAACCCGGCGCGCAGGCATGTATATTTCGCACACATCATCATGAACTGAGTGCAACAAAGGAGGTTCCGCCATGAATACCGCTTTAGTTCTCATCGATATTCAGAACGACTACTTCCCTGGCGGCAAGATGGAACTGGAAGGGGGCCCCGAAGCAGGGGCAAACGCGAGAAAGGCTTTGGCTCATTTTCGCAAGGCAGGACTTCAGCTCGTTCATATCCAGCATCTTTCCGCTTATTCCGGTGCAACGTTCTTCGTACCAGGGACTCCGGGGGTTGAAATTCATGACAGTGTGAAACCGGTAGGCAACGAGCTCGTGATTCAGAAGTACTTCCCCAACGCATTCAGAGATACGCCGCTTCTGGGGCATCTAAAGGACAATGGGATCGACAGCTTGGTCATCGGCGGTATGATGACTCACATGTGCGTGGATGCTTCGGTTAGGGCAGCATTCGATCACGGATTTCGATGTACTGTATTGAGCGATGCGTGTGCAACAAGAAGCCTTACTTTTCAGGATATGAGTGTCCCCGCAAAATTTGTTCATGGAGCGTTTCTTGCCGCATTAAGCCCTATCTACGCCAAGGTTGTCACCGTCGCGCAATTTTTGTCCAAAGCCGGGTAGGGGAGACCGTCGCTGTTGCCCCAATCACGTCGCCCATTGTAGGGGCAACCCTTGTGGTTGCCCTTTTCCTAACAAACGCTTCGAATGCCTATGATGTTTGTCAGGGTCACAATTCATTTGTCGGCATGTGGGCCGAATGGATGGGGAATTCCTAATGATTCGCCAAGGGCAACCAGCTCTTTCATTGTCGCTGGGGCAAGGGGAATGCCGTTCTTGAGGCGTTCGGTTTCGGTTCTCAATTCCGGTTCTCCGGGCATCAGAATTTCCGGGCAATTCTTGGCTTTGGCACTTTCTTTAATGCCTCTGATGTAACGATCCATTTCTTTCTTGAATTCGTCTCTTCCGACGAAACAATCCGGATCGATGGCTAAGAAGGAATGACACGTGCCCTGAATGCCCGTTTCGTCTTCTTCATAGAGACTCTTGATCCGCCTAGTCCACTTACCGCCAGTGAGCACAGCGGTTAGCATTTCATGAACCAGCACCATGCCGTAGCCTTTATGGCCCCCCACAGGCAGCAGGGAGCCTCCACCTTCGTACCCTTCATACGGGTCGTCAGTGGGCAAGCCTTCTCTGTCAACAGCCCATCCCAGGGGAATTTTCTCGCCTTTCTTACGAGCCAGGATCAGCTTGCCGGAAGATACGACGCCCAGGGAAAAATCCAGAACCACCGGGGGGTATTGATCCGCGGGCATGGCATACGCCAGTGGATTATTGCCGATAATTCGCTCTCGCCCCCCCAAGGGGAACATCATAGGCGCGGAGTTGGAAACAATGTACCCGATGAGATCTTTCTCAGCAGCCATCATGGGGAACAAGCCTGCCACCCCGAAATGGCCGCTATCTTTCACTGATACCCAGCCGATTCCATACTCTTGAGCTTTGGCAATGGCCTTTTCCATGGCTCTGCGAGCGACGATATGTCCCATGGACCCGTGAGCTTCCAGGAATGCGGTAGGACCCTTGTCTTTAATCGATGTTATTTCGCATTCCGTGCGCACATACCCTTTCTGCAATCTCCGGATATAGATAGGCAGGCGCGTTACGCCATGGGTTTCCACGCCCCTCAAGTCAGCCCTCGCGAGGAGACCGGCGACAATCTCGGCCTCGTCGGCAGGAACACCTACTTTCATGTATGCTTGGCAACAGAATGCCTTAAGGTCAGCGAAAAAAACTCGCGAACTTACATTTTCTTCCATTACATTCTCCGCACATAGAACAAATTTCCCGCGTTAGGTATGAGGAGATGCCGAACTCTATTCGATGCCGGCCAGTCGTTTTGCACATGCTTTCTTGTAGTCGATGTCTGATTCTCTAAAAATGGTCATACGATGCGCGGCCGGCGAACCTCCTCCGTGAATATCGGAAATGGTGTCCGCGCTTTCCATTGCCATCTTTTCGACCAATCGCAACATCTTGACCCTGTTTTCCACCGGAACTCCCCCAACCCCTTTCAAATACTTCTTGAGCAGCCCACCGATCTGCGGGTTCTCAAAATCTCTCTCGGAAGGCAAATCAGCGACGAAGCCTCCGCTCACGTCGATGAGCAGGCGGATCACCTCGCTCATTTGTTTACCTTCGTGAATTTTTGACGCGTTCGCCAAGACCGGATCAATAAAGAACGTTCCCGACGGCGCTTTCTTGCCTTCGTACGATGCGGCCAAGCTGCATCCGTAGAGGGTTTCCGCGGTGTGTATCATGTCAATTATCTTCTCTTTATGATGTCCGACTTTTGCTGTTCCGTTATATTCCATCATGAGCAGCGCGGCCCCGGTCATGGCGTCGATCTTACCGGACTTGCAGCCGCCGTGAGATTGCCGATGAAATGCGGAAAATCGGCTCACCATGTGCGCCGCGAATTCCCACTCTCTGAACATGAACACCCGTTCCCAAGGCACGAAGACTTCGTCGAAGATGAGGGTGGGACAGTACTTGCTGTATCGGACATTGCCACAATCCACACCTTCAATTTCACGTGTATCCATGGAATTGCGTCCTACAACATGAATGAGTCCTTTTGTGTCCGATGGAACGGCAAAAGCCAGTGCGTAATCCTCGTCCCCTTTCTGCATCGCCCTGGTCGGGAGAACAATGATTTCATGGGCGCTTAATGAACCCGTCTGATGAACTTTGGCGCCTCGTACGATGATCCCTTCCTTTGTTTGATCAACTAAGCGAAGGTACATATCTTTGTCGTCCTGCTCGTGAGGACTCAGGTTGCGATCCCCCTTCACGTCCGTGACGCTGGCATTCCCTGTGAAGTCGTTAACCTGCATATATTTCAGGAATTCAGTAAAGCGATCGAAATAATTGGTCCCATACTTTTTGTCGATATCATACGTCACGATCGAGAGTGTGCAGAGGCAGTCCAAGCCTGTGCATCTCTGGTGACACGTTCCTACATATCCTCCGAGTATCCGATTGATCTTAACTCTGCTCACCAGATCCTCGATGGAGTAGGGCGGCAAAGTAAATCTGTTTACCCGTTCACCGGTGAGCGGGGAAATTGTGGTGAAAAGATCCGAATATTTTTCATCATTCGCCAATTCATAGGTCGCGCCCGTCGCATTGATACCTGCGCGAATCCGAGGATTGCTTACTGGATCATCAAGCTGCTCTCCGAACATGTAAGCTGTCGATTTCAGCTTCTTCAGGCTTTCAATATATTCTTGAAAAGTTTTCAACGACATGCCTCCTGTGGCCTCAAATGTTTATCTCAAGCCCTCTTCGAAAAGCCGCAAGGTTGAGGCTCTTAGCCTTCTTGGGCACAGTCGCTTCAATCGCATTCTCCATGGATTGGGCGGAAACGACAGGGTTTCGTCGAATTAGAGTTCCAAGAATAATGAGATTGCTCACTATTGGGTTACCCATCTCATTCTCGGCAATACTCGTCGCGGGAACGCGAATGATTTCGTAATCGCCGGGTACAGCGCCTTTCACCATATCTGAATCAACGATCACCAGTCCTTCCGGCCTCAGGCGACTGATATGGCGGAGCAGGGCCTCCTCGGCCAAGGCAATGAGTATATCCGGCCTTCTGACCTGGGGATCGGAAATCGGTTGTTCGGAAATAATTACCTCAGATCTCGCGGAACCGCCTCTGAGCTCAGAACTGTAGGACTGGGTTTGGACTGCCTTCTTGTTCTCGAAGAGCGTGGCCGCAGTCCCGAGAAGGATACCCGACAGAACCACACCTTGGCCGCCAACCCCGCCCACAATAATTTCAATGCGACTCATTGAGGCCTCCGCATTGCCCTGGCTCGGATCTTCCGTATCTCTTCCACCATCTCAGGCTTTTCTAAATCAACAAGTTCCCCAACAACAATGAGGCCGTTCAATTGCTCAGCAGTCAAGTCGGCAGCTTTCTCGACCCGAACGGATCTCTTCCGGTAATCTTCCATCATTTGCACGGACCCATTCAGGCCTGATTTGCGGCCAAACTGCACCGGACACTGAGAGTGAACCTCGATAAAGGAAAAGCCTTTCTTCTTGATAGCCTTCTTGATCGACCGAGTCAGCTCTCTGGCGTGAACTGTGGTCCAGCGTGCAACAAAGGAAGCCCCCGCAGCGATGACGAGACGTGAGATGTCGAAAGGGTTCTCGAAGCTCCCATACGGTGTTGTAGTCGTCGTCACTCCGGCAGGTGTCGTAGGTCCTGCCTGGCCTCCGGTCATACCGTATATTCGGTTGTTGACGCAGATGACGGTCATCTCGACATTCCGCCGAGCGTTATGAATTAGATGGTTTCCGCCAATGGCGGCAAGGTCGCCGTCTCCGCTCACAACCATCACGTTCTTTTCAGGGAGCCCCATTTTGATACCCAAGGCATAGGCAATAGGTCTTCCGTGAAGAGAGTGGAGAACATCTGCGTTGAAAAAAGGACTTGGTATCCAAGCCGCGCAGCCGATGCCTGAAACAAATACGAAATCGTCCAGATCCATTCGGAGCTCGTCAATAGCTCGAAGGATACTCTGAGCTACAATGCCGTTGCCGCAACCGGGACAATTAGTGGTTGAAGTGACCGAGGGCCGGATAAACCGGTGAAGGGGGTGGACAATTTCCTTCATTGCACCACCTCCCTGATGCTCCTCAATATGTCTTCCGGGTCTTGGATCTGCCCAACGAACTTGGGTGGAAGGAAAGAGACATCTACATAACGGGCTGCTGCTGCCTTGATGTACGGGTGCATTTGCCCGAGATTGTTTTCCAGCACTATGACGTGCTTCGCTGCCCTGGCCATTCTTTCAATCTCGTGGTCCGGGAAAGGCCATATGGTGGCAAGGCGCAACGTTCCGGCGGGAATGCCGGCTTCCCGTGCGAGTTCAGTCCCCGCGGCCGCGGCTCGCGCCACAGGGCCGTAAGAGACGAGAACTACGTCTCCATCTCGGTAATTGCGCTCCACAATCGTGATCTCTTCCTTATGTTTAAGAATCTTGTTGCTCAGCCTCCTTACGAAGAGGTCGAGAGAAGATACATCGATGAGGTTTCGCTTTCCTGCTTCGTCGTGGCAAGAGCTGGTCACATGCGCTTTGTAGCCTCTTCCGAAGATGGGCATTGGCGCGACATCCTCGTCGAGAAAGCCCTTAATAGTCTGGGGGTCCGTTCCTTGGACGGGAATCTTCCGGTAGATTCTTTCAATCGTTTCAGCGTCAGGTATGATTACTTCTTCCCGCATGTGTCCCACAAAGGCATCAGCAAGGATGAAGACGGGGGTGCGGTATTTTTCAGCGTAATTGAACGCAGTGACCGCGTAATTAAACATTTCCTGAGGAGAGGACGGACAAAGTGCGATGATTTCGTAGTCGCCGTGGGAGCCGTGTTTGGCCTGTACCACATCTCCTTGTACGCCCACAGTAGGCATGCCGGTAGTAGGAGCACCGCGCTGAACATTCACGATGACGCATGGTGTTTCTACTCCCACTGCAAAGCCGATGTTCTCGGACATCAGGCTGATGCCCGGCCCCGAAGTTACCGTCATCACTTTCTTGCCCGTCCAGGAAGCCCCTATAATAGCCGCAATCGAGCTGATCTCATCTTCCATCTGAAGGAAGCCGCCGCCGACTTCAGGAAGTCTTTTGGCCAGTTGATTGGCGATTTCAGTGGCCGGAGTGATCGGATACCCTGCTGCGAATTCGCAGCCGGCGGCAAGAGCGCCCGCGGCGCAGGCTTCATTCCCCATCATGAAGTACCGTCCGGGTTGAATTCCTTTCGCTATCATTTCTTTGCTCGTCTTTTTTCCGTTTTGCCCGCGACGGCAATTGCGAGGTCCGGACAAAAGATCATGCAATTCTCACAAGAAGTGCATGATTCAGGCGCGGCTATTTCAGGAGGACGGTAGCCCTTTTGGTTCAGAGTTACTCCCGGCTTGAAAACATTATTCCGGCAAACGGACAGGCAAATACCACATCCAGCCACGCCTTTACACAACTCTTGATATATATGCACCTTGCTCATGATATATGTTCCGCTACGATGCCCTCTGGGTCTTATACCAGTTCTCTTTCAAGCAAGTAATATCCTGTGCTTGGTGAAACAGTCCCGCGAAGCGCGGGATTGCCTATCGATCTCGGGCCGGGCGGGGCCCCGGGCCCCAAGAAAGGT
>JBMOME010000155.1:0-11862 GCA_049323095.1 Thermodesulfobacteriota bacterium | reverse complement strand
GAGGTGCGGGAACAAGCGCCGCTCCAGGAGATCCTCTCCGCGATCAACGGGCCGAATTTGGGATTCGCGCTGGTAACCGAGAACGACCGGGTGCTGGGAATCATAACTGACGGGGACTTGAGGCGAGCTCTGCTGGACCGTGGGTCGATCGCGCAAGCAGCCGCCCTTGATCTGATGACTCGTGACCCGCTCGCAATAAACCCGGACCGCACCGCGGCCGAAGCATTGGAAATCATGGAGAGAAAGCTGATCACCGCACTGGTGGTCGTTGAGCAGAACGGAAAGTTGGCGGGGATCATTCATCTCCACGACCTGCTGGGGAAGGGTGAAATCCGTTTCAGCCCATGAGGAGTCCCGTCTCATCTGCCGGGCCTGCGGCCTCCGGACCGCATCCCGGAACAGGTTGAGTGCATCTAAACATATGTGATCCCGAGAGTTAGCCTGACACTCGGGGGCCGGATCATAGGGACTCGCACGATACGGAGGCACGGCATGACTATGACGCGAGACGACCTGGATTATTTCCGGGGAATGCTTGAGAACCAGTTGGAAGAGCTCTTGAAGGGCGCAGGCAGGACAGTGGATGAAATGACCGGCGCCGAAGGGAAAGCCGTCTTCCCGGACCCTACTGACCGGGCGTCGATGGAATCTGACAGGAACTTCGAGCTGAGAATCCGGGATAGAGAGAGAAAGCTCATCAGTAAGATTCGGAAAACGCTGGACAAAATAGATGAGGGCACCTTCGGGGTCTGCGAAGTCTGCGGCGAACCCATCGACCTTAAGCGGCTCAGAGCGCGACCTGTTACGTCACACTGCATTGAATGCAAGACAAACGAAGAAAATGAGGAAAAACAACGCGGCGTGTAACCGTGAGAGCTGTCCAGAGCAGGCAACCGCTGAAGATGTGGCGGTTAGGTAGGGAGATAGCATAGCCGGAACGCAGAGCCAACACGCCCGTCGCTGTTCGTAGTGAACTAAAGAGAGGCCCCCAGCCCCTTTCACAGCAAAACGATGTAACCGAACACACGCGTGCCGGGTCGGCTCCTGTCGGCACCTGGAGGCTTCCTTGAAGCCTTCCGTGGCCGCACGGCGCGCAGAGAGCCGTTTTCGCGGACGGCGCGACAAGAACGCTCTAAGACGAAGTCCCTGTGAGGAACTCTGACATGAACTCTTCAAACGATCTGACAACTCTCCTGGTGGTGCGCGAAATTCCCAGCCTCGGGTACGTTGAATTGGAGTTTCCTACAGAGCTTCCGTCACTCGAGATTGCGACCGAAGGATCTGCTAGGCCTCCAAGAGCACCGCGGAAAATCAGGCGCCGCGAGGAAAAGGCAGTGCGTGCGGCTGAACCCCAGAGAATCGAGAAAAAGGCACCCGCGCCTGAGCCGGCAGTGGCGGTGGCAGTACCTCAGCCAGCGCGTCTGATTCCGGCGAAGAAGCGTGTCGCCGTGACAAAACGCGAACCGGCAAGGAAACTTGTGACCGAAGAGACCAAACCGGCTGTTCGTGAGGCCCCTAAGCCTCTGAAGGTGGTAAGAAGGCGGGGAGCAGAGCCACCCAAGGTCTTTCGGACCGAGCCGCGTCCCGTTCCCGAGGCCATGCTCGTCGGGGTTGCTCCGACCGAAGAGGAGTCTGAGTCTTAATTGTTCGTGAAAGATTACCCGGATGTCACGAGCAGAAGTGCGAGAAGTCGTGGCGTGCCCCTTTTTTCGTCAAGGGCCGGAGAGATTCATTGGCCGGCAGCCTGGGAACCCGTCCCTGGTCTGACCCAAATCGAAGCCGGGGCGCGCAGCTAATGAGTATTCCTCAGATCCCCGATCCGGCTCGGCTCGTAATCAGCGTTCTGAGTTCTCGGAGAGCGGCCGCGGAGCCCGGTTTGGAGCAGCTTACACGGAAGCTGGGTCCATTGGAGGAAGAAGTAGGGCCCCTGAAATTCTCGTTCACCTCGTATTACGACTCGGAAATGGGCCCGGGCATAAAGAGGTGGCTCTGGGTTTTCCGCAATCTTATCGACAGAGGCGAGATTGCACATACGAAGCGCTTGACGAATGAGATAGAACAAGCCTATACCCAGGGCGGCAAGAGAGTCTTCAATCTGGACCCCGGTCTGTTGACCCTGGAGAATTTCGTCCTGGCCACTGGGAAGAATCGAGCGCATCGCATCTACGTGGGGAACGGGATCTTTGCAGATCTGACGCTGACCTATGAAAAAGGGACGTACCGCCCGTTACCCTGGACTTACCCGGACTACGCTGATAGCGAAATGATCGGCGTGCTCAACAGACTGCGGGAGAGTTACAAGTTCCTGCTGATGAAGCAGTGTGGGAGAATCGAGTGATAAACAGCATGACCGGCTTCGGCCGCGGCCGTGAGGGCAATTCCGACGTCGAGGTGATCTCGGAGGTCCGAGCGCTCAACCACCGTTTTCTGGACGTGAGCTTTCGTTTGCCTCGAATTTATGCGGCCTTCGAGCCGCACCTGCGCAAAATCGTTGCTGAATATATATCCCGTGGCAAGGTCGATGTGTCTGTTCAGCGATACGGCACTGCCGGCTCCATCATGGACGTGACCGTCGACTATGATCTGGCGGAACGCTATTACCAGTGCCTGGAGAAACTCAAGAGCACCCTGGGATTGGCCGGAGACGTTACCGTAACGGAGATGCTTACCCTCAAAGAGATCGTCTCGCCCCACGAAAGAGAAGATCAGATCGAGAAGGAGCTGGCACTGGCCGAGAAGAGTCTCCGGGAAGCATTGGACGGCCTGAACTCCATGAGGAAGACCGAAGGTGAGGCAACGTGGAACGATATTCGCTCAAGGTTGTCCGCGATCAGAGAGCTCGCGGAACGAATAGCGCCCTTGGTAGATCAAGTTCCCGCCCAAGCCCGGGCCCGTCTTGAACGACGGGTTCAGGAACTGACCGGAGGCATGGAGCTCAACGAAGATCGCCTCATGCAAGAAGTGGCGCTTATTGCGGAACGTGCAGACGTGACCGAAGAGCTGACCCGCCTTCAAAGCCATGTAGACCAGTTTCTCGCATTCGGCAGGGAGGGCTCGCCACTTGGCAGAAAGCTGGAGTTCCTTCTGCAGGAACTTCACCGGGAACTGAATACCTTGGGATCCAAATCCGCCTCCACTGACATAGCTGCTCACGTGGTGACTATGAAGGCAGAGGTGGAGAAGATCCGAGAACAAACGCAAAATCTGGAGTAGAGAGTAGCACATGGCCCGTGTAACCGTCGAAGATTGTTTGGAAAGAGTTGAGAACCGCTTTGCCCTGGTCGTCCTTGCTTCCAAGAGGACCAAAGAGCTCAAACGTGGCGCTCCCTTGGCCATTCCTTTCCGGGATAACCGGGAGGTGGTTATGTCTCTCCGCGAGATAGCCGCGGGAAGGGTAGGGGCTCGAGAGCCGCGGGCGGAATCGGAAAGCGCAACGGATAAAGCTGCTGCGGATAAGTAGAAGGATTGAAAAGAAGAAAAGGAACCGCTCCCGACAGACCGGTGCTGTATGGGGTCCATCCCGTAGTCGAGACCATCAGAGCCGGAAGGCGGGCAATTGAAAAGATCTATCTCGCGAGAGAGATCGGGGGCGGTTCGCAGTTGGCCGAAGAATTCGAAGGAATTCAATTTCCAGTTGTCCACGTGGATGCAGGGGCGCTAAGCGACCTGGCCGGTACCCTGCATCATCAAGGCGTGGCTGCCCGTGTGGGACCTTTCCCTTACGTGGGGCTGACGGAGATTATCGAGCGGGCGGCTCGCGATTCTTCGGTTGTGCTCCTGCTTGACCAGATTCAGGATCCTGCAAACCTTGGGGCGATCCTCCGTGTGGGGGAATGCCTTGGCGCGGCCGGAGTGGTGGTGGCGAAGGATCGATCGGTCCATGTCACGCCGGCAGTGGAGAAGGCCGCGGCAGGCGCGTCCGCGATCCTTCCGGTAGCGCGGGTTACCAATCTGGTACGTGCTATTGAGCATCTCAAGGAAGAGGGATTCTGGACGTACGCTGCTGATGCCCACGAAGGCGAGAGCTGCTATTCGATGGATTTCTCCGAGCAAATTGCCGTTGTTCTCGGGTCCGAAGGGAAAGGACTCCGGCGTCTGGTCAGGGAAAGGTGCGATGGGACCTTTAGGATCCCTTTGCGGGGCAGGATTGATTCGCTGAGTGTCTCTCAAGCTGCGACGGTCATCCTGTCTGAAATCCTGCGAAGGCGCATGGCCGCCGGCCGGGAAAGGGGCCCCGTCGCTTCGTTCAGCCGGCAAGGCACCGAGGCGGGCAAGAGATGAGATTGCTGATCGACCCACCCGCGCCGCTCGCGTTATTTAATGGCGAACTTGGGCTGGTCATCGAAGTGCCCGAAGGGGGCATTCCCTCGCTATACGTGCCTCTGGGGGTTCCGCAGCCGGATCGGCATTTAGTCCTCGGACTTATCCAAAGCCTTGCAGTCGCGGTGAGCGAGGATGACAAGGACTGCGTAGCCATCGTGGATCGCTGCACGGTCCGTCTTGACTTGAACGGACAGATCAAGGAGTTGGAGCCGTCTTTTATTGTGGTCAGGGACGAGCGGGCCGCGTTCGGCGTGCTGGTAGCGGGGACCAGGGAAGACGCACGACGCCGAGCACGACAGGCTGTCCGTTATTTCACAGGAACCATTCGTTTGGATGTGCCGTGATTATCAGTGCGAAAGCGCTCGACGCATTAAAGAAACCGCTGAAGGTGAAACCAAGCGGCCGTTCTCTTGTCTTTATTACCCATAAGGGAGCATGATCCTCGATTACCCGGATGGGAGGCTCTAAACATGATCAGGACCGGTCGGCTTCTTCTTGGAGTGGCGCTGCTTCTAGCTTTTTGTTCAGTAACCTGGGCAGCCTCCAATATGGCAGGCAAGTGGGTAGCCTGGATCATGGGGCACAAGATCGAAGCCAATGTGAATCAACAAGGGTCCAGAATCAGTGGTGTAGCATACGTGTACGCTCCGTTTGGCAAGAAGGATCAGTACCATTTTACCGGAAGTGTGAACAACGGCCAGATCGTCGCGAGCCACCACGAGGGACACCTTTTCAACGGAAAGTTAACTCCCGAGGGCAGCATTGTAGGAATCATCAAGACGAGCGGCGGCCACCGGTTTGACGTTGTGGCTCGGCATCCGTGAGGAGGGATGAGCATTGGCGAGAAGGAGTTCTTTTGCAGCAGCACAGATTAGAACCGTTGGCTTCTTAATGGCCATGATTCCTGTGGCTGTCGCGACCGCGATTTTGGGACTGGTGTCTCTCGTGCTTATGACTCCGCTGATGATCTACGCGGCCTTCCGCGGCAAACACCTGAAGAACCCTTGGCGCAGTCCGAGGTCTCCGTTAGGCCTGATTGAACGCGCGCCCGATCGCGGGCCTTCGACGCGAGGAAGCTCCTCCGAGTATGAAAGTTGGACATACTTAAGGGACCAGTAAGTGGTAACCAGCCGTTACTACAACGTGAATGGAATCAGATGGGAGGCTCGATTCTTCCGCAAAGGCGACCCGTTTCCCGACACGATGGTTTCCGCGCTCCGCCAAGGTGTTTGGGCGAGACCGGCTTCTTCTGGCTGGAACCAGGCCGTATTTCTCGGTCCTTCCTGGAATGCGGTGCAGCTCGACACCGATGTGCTCTACCTGCCTGAACGCAAGCCCTAAGCGGCACGACTCATATGGGTTCTCAACAATAATCTCGAAATGAGATCTCGATCTTATAGTTATTCCCGAAAGTTCTCTAGGAATGAAGTCGCACTGCCGGACAAGCCAGTCCCGCGTTTCGCGGGAGCACCCACGAGTGAATCCGTGATTACTTTCGAGAAGCGTTATATCGTTCCCCCGCAGGGGGAGCACCTTGAGTAGTCCCCTTCAGGGAATTCCACAACGCAGGAAGAGCCTACTGAGAGTGACGCCCGGTTCACGTGTAACGCTACACCGACCCTTCCGGGAGTGCGATCCAATTTCGAGACAACCTTCGAGAATGGATATAGATGTCCGATACGACTCAGGGCCTGGCAACCATTTGGGAAGTGGATCTTGCTCAGAGCGGAAGAATGTCCAGGATATGGACGATCAATTATTCTTTCCTGGTCGAGACTTCCCCTGTCCGGAATTGTTGACAGCTCCTTGCTGAGCTCCATTGGCTTCGTGGATGGGCGATGGAAAGAAATAGTCTTGTTTGAGGCAGCTCGCGCATTCTCGACGGCCGCCGCGGGCTGCAGGATCGGCCGTGTCGGGGAGACCTTCGAGCCGTCGGCGCAGAAGCACGATGTCAGGGTCGTCAGATGCCACCGCGGCCCAAGAAGTGAAGACCGTCTCATCCATGCCCCCGTCCTTGTACATGATCGTCACCTTCGTGAGATCGCCTTGCTGGGAAAAGGATAAGTAGGCGGACTGGACCAATTCAAGGGTTGCGGAATTCTCAGGCTTTATTTCCAGGACCAGGGATTCTCCTTCAATCTCTTTCTGTACGATAGAGTATCCCCTCATGCCCCCATTTCCCACATGGTCGAGCAACAAGACCAGCGGGTCAGCTAGACGCGAGAGCCCGCTGCTGCCCTGCATTTGATGAATTTCCTGATCCCGGAGGTCGTGGACCACCTGGACGGTCTTTCCATCCGATACAATTTCCAGATTGACGTCTCCGATGATGGTCAGTCTGAAACTGCTGGGTTTCTCGAAAACCAGTCTGCCCTGGACAACTAGATCACGAGCGAAGGCAGGTTTCCGTCGCGTCTGGGTGAAGTCGGCCCTAAAGCGATCCACCAGGTAAGCCCTCTTCTCCATGCCTTCAATCAACTTGTCCCTATCCATACTCTCGATCACTCCGCGCGCGGCGCACGCGGCCATAGCGAGCGTAGCCACGATCAGGAGCGATGTCCGTACTGTCTGGAGCGGTTTGCAGGCCATTCTTAGGTTCCTAAGGCCACACGGGCTTTTCGCCGCGACTCGAGCAAGAACATGAACGCCGGAAGCGTTACAATCGTAAGAAGCAAGTTGGCGGCCAAGCCGATGAACAGAGCCCATCCGAGAAATTGCATGGAATACTGCTGGGAGATGGTCAAAGCGAGGAATCCCAACGCGTTTGTTACTGTACTGGTCACGATCGGTGGGGTGAGGCTCTTCATGATCTGCTCCACCGAAACGCCCTTCGCATCGAAGGTTCGCATCACAACATGCATGGCGCTATCGATGCAAAGGCCGAAGATCAGCGGCGCGACTGCTATGATAGAAAAGGGTATTCCTACTCCGAGCGCGCCCAGAGCGCCAAGAGTAATGCAGAAAGATCCTGCCATGGGTATGATGCTCAGGGCCGTGGCAAGGGGGTTCCTGTATATCAGCAGAAAGGAGCCCAGGACCGCAAAGGCGCCAATGAGGCCCAGTCGAAACAGTTCACCCACCAGGCTGCCAAGAATCGCCTCCATTACCTGCCTGGTGCCCGAAAGACGCACAGGAACCGGAACTTCCTCCAGGGCCTTCAGCATCTTCCGGTCGGCTTCCATGAGCCGATCAGGGTTGTTCACCGAGTGAGCGTAACGGACCTTGGTCAGGAATCGATACTTATTCCCGACCTTTGCCTGATACCAGGTCCGTTCCACGTGCCCGGGACCGTCCGTAGAATCCGCCAATGGCAGCACATTGACCCCTTTGAGAATACGAAGGGTCTTGTCGAAGGAGTCCATCATCACCTGGTTCGCCTGCTGCGAGAAATCGAGCATCGCAAGGCGTGCCGAGAAGACGGGTTGGAGTTGGGACCAGTTGTCCACTATGCCGGAAACAGCCTTGACGTTGGCCTCCTGAACAGGCCGTGGCGCTGTGAGGTACGAAATCGAATCAAAGGTGGAGATCCCGGCCTCCGATTCCATGAGTTTCTCTAGGACGCTGTCGATTTGGCGCTGCACAAGGACGCCGGTCTCGGGATCGTCTACGTCGAACGAGAGGAAGGTGGGTTGCGCGAAGTTTGACTGAAACTTCTGTGAGATCTTCTGGACCACCTCCATGGATGGGACTTGCGTGGCCAAGAAAACCTTGTACAGATCTTTCTCGTAAGAGAGATGGAGGCCGAAAACCACGCTGATCGCAATAATAACCGGGCACATGGCCACAACAAGCCGAGGATTCTTAAGAAAGAGCCGAGAAAGATAGGCAAAGCGAACGTTCGAGGTCGGAAAGTAATCTTTCTTAGCCCGTGCAAGCAGGGTGGCCAGTGCTGGAACGAGGCAGAGTGAGGCAAGGAGCGTCAATGCGAGCCCTAGCGAGCAAACGTATCCGAACTGGCGCATTGCGGGCTGGTCGGAAAGACAGAGACACGCAAACGCGATGACGTTCGTGAGAGCACCCATTGCCACCGCGGGTCCGGCCTGTTGGTACACATTGGTCATGGCTTCGGGAACGGACAGGCCGTGGTTAAACTCTTCTCTGAATTTCCCCCATAGATGCACCACATAGTCCGTGCCTAAACCAAACACGATAGCCGACGATCCCATCACGACCGGATTGATATGGGAGTAACTTATGTAGACCAGCCCGTAGGTCAGCCCGTCCGCGATGACCATAGGGATGACCAGAATACCAACTGCGGTGAGACTTCGATATACGAAGATGAGAACACCGCTCACCAGGAGGAATGCCACGACAATGATGGCTAAGGTCTCGTGATCGAAAACCACGTCCGTCTCATGCTGAAACACGGTCTTGCCGGTTAGATACCACTTCAACCCTTTCAGCTTGGAAGTGTCTCCTTCGATCGATGCAGACACTTGCTCGATTACCCGAGGAAGCGATTCATGGAGTCGGTCGACAAAGGCTCTCGACTTCGCGACATCCGCGCTGTGGAAGTCAGGGGTGACCTGAATGAGGAACACGGAGCTGTCGGGGCTCCCTATGAAAAGGTAAATATCGCCAATACTTATGTTTCCCACTCGCCTGGTGAATGAACTTGCAACGAACTGGCCTAACTCCAAGGGATCTTCCAGAATCCGCCGTTCCAAATAGGGATTCTGTACAAGGAACAGCCGGTTGCGATTTCGACGCAGGGCGTCCGCCATTCCTTGAGGAGTGAATATTCCCTGGATCGCTTGCCGCTCACGTTGGTTCATCCCTCGGAGAAAGTGCGTGAAAAGCTGAGCTATCTGTTGCTCATCTTCCGGGTCGAGAAACCGATAGACAACGCGCCGCACACCGGAGAACTTTTTCAATGATTCTCCCAGGGCCTCGATGAAAGGCTTCCTTATTTCGCCGGCAGGACCAGGGAATTCGAGCACGAGGATGACGGAGTCTTGCTCGCCGAACAGGTCGATATTCTCGCGGGTCAGTCTGATGACTGCCTCTTTGTCGTCCACCCCAGCGAGCAAATCGGTGCTGATGTCTATGAATTGCATCAAGTAGAATCCGATGGCCGCCAACAGGATAAAAACGGTCAGTGTAGCAATTGGGAAAGCGGTGGCTACGCGACGTATGCCATGTAGCATCCAGAGCAGCAATTTCATAAGGCAGCCCGATCCGATCAGAATTCTCTACAAAAAAATCATGCTACCATAGTGGCCCGCAGCCTTCAACCCGCGCCGGGAGCAGACGCCTCAACCGTTCCTCCTGCCGAGAACCCTGGGCCGATTGCGTGCGTCTATATGTAAGGGATGTTTTACTAAGCACTTGAAGAGGCGTACTGCCTCTGGTATTTTCCTGAGGATCGGATCTCTTCAAGTCGGGAGAGTCAAGCATGTGGGAATACACGGAAAAGGTGAAAGAGCATTTCTTCCATCCAAGAAATGTGGGTCAACTGGAGGACGCCAATGCTGTGGGAGAAGTAGGGTCCCTCGCCTGCGGCGACGCGTTGAAGCTTTTCCTGAAGATCGACCCTCAGACCGACCGCATAATCGATGCGCGATTCCAGACGTTTGGGTGTGGGAGCGCTATCGCATCCAGCAGCGCTCTGACCGAGATGGTCAAGGGCAAAACTGTGGATGAAGCGCTCAAGATAACCAATCAGGACATTGCCGACTACCTGGGCGGCTTGCCAAGCGAGAAGATGCACTGCTCGGTCATGGGACGTGACGCGTTCCGGGCCGCTGTGGCGTGTTACCGCGGAGAGCCTGCCCCTCAGGAGCAGTTGGAAGGCGAGCTGGTCTGCGAATGCTTCGGCGTGACCGACGAACAGATTCGCAGCGTGGTCAGGGAGAACAACCTCACGTCAGTTGAGCAGGTGACCAACTACACCAAGGCCGGCGGTGGTTGTGGCCAGTGCCACGACAAGATCAAGGAGATCATTGCCCAAGTTCGTGGGGAACTGCGGAAAGAAAAGAAGGCCCCTGAGGCTGCACCCCGGCCCATGACCAATATCCAGAAGATCGCGAAGATCCAGGAAGTGATCGAGAAGGAAATCCGACCCATGCTCCAACAGGATGGCGGCGACGTGGACCTGATCGATGTAGACGGAAATCGCGTAGTCGTAGCCCTGCGCGGGGCGTGCATATCTTGTCCTTCAGCCGGCGTCACTCTGAGCGATGCTGTGGGAGCCAAGCTCAAGGAACTCGTTCATCCTGACCTCTACGTTGAGGAGGTTGCAGGATGAATGTCGTATACCTGGACAACAACGCGACCACCGGAGTGGATCCTCGCGTCCTTGACGCCATGAAGCCGTTCTTTTGCGAACGATACGGCAACCCCTCAAGTATGCATAGTTTCGGCGGCAACGTGGCCAGAGACGTGGCCCAGGCACGGGAAAACCTCGCGCAGTTGCTTGGAGCGTCCCCGAAAGAGATTGTCTTCACCTCCGGGGGCACCGAATCAGATTCCACAGCTATCCTCAGTGCGTTGGCCACCGCGCCGGATCGCCGGGAAATCGTGACTACGCGGGTTGAACACCCTGCGGTGCTCAACCTATGCAAAGGCCTGGCCCGCGAAAAGGGATACGTGGTTCGCTGGCTCTCTGTGGACAAGCAGGGGATGCTCGACATGGATGAAGTCCGCAGCAGAATCACGGATAATACAGCAATCGTTTCGGTGATGTGGGCCAACAATGAGACCGGAGTGATTTTTCCGGTCGAAGAGATTGCCGAAATCGCTCGCGAACACGGTGCGCTCATGCATACGGACGGGGTCCAGGCAGTGGGCAAGATACCCATCAATCTGCGGGCTGCGGAGATCGACTTCCTTTCCCTGTCAGGACACAAATTGCACGGACCCAAAGGTATCGGAGCACTGTACGTGCGCCGCGGGACCCGATTTTCCCCCTTCATTGTGGGCGGGCATCAGGAGTCCAATCGCCGCGGAGGAACTGAGAACGTTCCCGGTATCGTCGGATTGGGCCAAGCTGCTCGACTCTGCATGGAAGGTTTTGCCGATCACGTTGCGACCATGCGCCGTCTGCGTGATCGACTTGAGCACGGTTTGATGGCCACGGTTCCGCTGGCGCATCTGAACGGTCATCCTGAGGTCAGGCTTCCCAACACGCTCAGCATCGGATTCGAGTACGTGGAGGGCGAAGCTATCCTCATGCGCATGGATGCGAAAGGAATTTGTGCGTCGTCCGGCTCCGCGTGCACATCCGGGTCGTTGGAGCCCTCGCACGTGCTCAGGGCGATGGGCGTGCCTTTCACGTCAGTGCACGGCTCAATTCGGTTTTCACTGTCCCGGTATACCACTGACGAAGAAATCAGCTATGTGCTCGAAGAAGTCCCCCCGATTATCAGAGGGCTCCGAGAGATGTCTCCGTTCGGACGAGAATACCTGTCGGCCGTGTGCACCGTGCAGTAGAGGATCGGAGTTGACAGGACTCTGCGGTGCTTCGCTGAGAAAAGCGGCTTCTGAGAATAGGGTCGTCTATTTGATAAGTTCGGTCACGTGTTCGGGTGCCACTGA
>JBMOME010000154.1:0-11912 GCA_049323095.1 Thermodesulfobacteriota bacterium | reverse complement strand
ACCGCGGGCGAATTGTTCGACGTCAAAGCCTCATTGGGAAAAGAGATCGCTCACCCGAATACCACGGAGCACCACATCCGTTGGATTCAGCTATTCTTCAAACCGGAGGGCGCCAAGTTCAGCTATCAGATTGGAAGTTTTGAGTTCACCGCCCACGGAGAATCGGTCGAGGGCCCGAACACCGGACCCGTGTACACTCACCATTCGGTGGTGGCTTCCCTCAAGACGAGCAAACCGGGAGTGCTGTACGCGACCGCGTACTGCAATATTCACGGGTTCTGGGAGAGCTCAAAGACCATCCAGGTGAAATGAGCTCCAGGCCCGCATAAGCGTGGAGGGATGGAGTAGACCTCGGTGATAACAACTGCTTATCACCCTCCCCCTGCCCCCTCCCATCAAGGGAGGGGCCCAAGAACCCTCTCCCCTAGTGGGGCAGGCTTTCTAGCCTGCCGGCGGCCTGGAAAGGCCGCCCCACAAGGATAGGAGAGAGAGGGGGAGTAGCCCGCACCAGATGCGGATACTATTCTAGCGCCTATGGATCGGACACTGGTGTTCGCGCGGGGTATGAAAAGGAAGTATGTCCACTTTCCGAAATGAGGACCCTTGCTTTCGAAAGTCGTGAGGGTTGCGAGCACACCCCGTCGTCATCATCTATTGAAAAAGCGCCGAGTTGCCTCCGGAGCAACAGAAAGGGGGAAAAGTCATGGCTGATGCTATACCGGCGCCGAAGAAGGGAGTCGGGCCCTCCAAAGGGAGGTTTCATCTTCTCACAGTCTTCGGTATCCGGGTGACGATCGACTATACATGGCTGATCATCTTTATGCTCGTGCTGTGGAGCCTCTCGGCAGGGTATTTCCCGACCTTTTTCCCCAATTTTGACACGTATCTTTACTGGGCGGCCGGGTTTGTAGCCACGGTGCTCTTCTTCGCCAGCATCTTGCTGCACGAGCTTTCTCACTCCGTAACCGCGGTACGTCTTGGTCTGGAAATCCCGGAGATCACGCTCTTTGTATTTGGGGGAGTGGCCCATCTCGCGCAGGAACCTCCCAACCCTAAGACAGAGCTGGAAATCGCCATCGCGGGGCCGCTTTGCAGTTTCGCACTGGCGGCGATATTCTGGGGGATCAAGCTCGCGATTCAGGGCGTGGCCCCGGAATTGATCGTGGCGGTTTTCGACTACCTTGCCTGGATCAACGTTGCGCTTGCTGTCTTCAATCTTGTGCCCGGCTACCCATTGGACGGAGGTCGCATTCTGAAGGCCATCGTGTGGTGGCGCACAGGCTCGGTGGAGCGTGGGACCAAGTTGACATCGGACATCGGCAAGGGCTTTGCCTGGGCACTGATGATTCTCGGCGGTGTCCAGATCTTCGCGGGGTCGCTCATTGGCGGCTTGTGGTTGATACTTATCGGGATGTTTCTCAAAGGTATCGCGGCAAGCGGATATAATGAAACGGTGATGAAGCAATCTCTTCAGGGTGTGCCCGTGCGCGACGTGATGATCGAAGAGGTGATTACGGTTCCGCCCGATGCTTCATTGAATGAGGTGATTCATCATTACTTCCTCCGCTATGCCCACCGAGGCTTCCCCGTTGTTCGAGACGGCAAGGCTCTCGGAGTGCTCAACTTGCAGCAGCTCATCGAGATCCCCGAAGAAGAGCGTGCCGGCAAGACGGTTGAGCAGGTTATGGTGCCGATCAGTGAAAGCCTCGAAATCAGACCCGATGTTTCTCTCGTCGATGCTCTCCAGAAGATGGGCCAGGAAGGTTTGGGGCGGCTCCTGGTCATGGACGGAGATCAGATGGTCGGGATGATCACCAAGACCGGTCTGTTGCGATTCTTGGAGATCAAAGGCATCCTCGAACCGCCCGCGGCATAATGCCTTGATTCCCAAATTCGGTCTCGTATTTCCGTGCCGCTTTCGTGATTCCGGCGGAAGCTGAAATCTGGGCTCCATTCGTCCTGATGGGTGAGGCAGATTAAGATCGAGCAAGATATCTCGCACGGACCGGTTGAGTTCCCAGCGGCTCAAGCCTACTGCTTGAGCTATCCAAGCCGATGCGAATGGTTGGCATCTCTGATGACCGTGTAAGGAGTATGAATACCATGAGACTATTCAACTTTCCGAGCAAGGTTTTTGTCTTATCAGCCGTGGTGGTTGCAGCGTTGATCGCTCCAATGACGTTTGCCCAGCACAAAGATATTTCTCCCCAGGCTCAAAAGCTCTTAGCTGCTGGCGACATAGGGTCTGATCCCATAGGATTACGCGTCTGGACCACAAAAGGTGAGGGGCAAACTTTCCGTTCAGGCGAATCCATTGTGCTGAACTTCGCCACGTCTCGAAAAGCTTACGTCATGGCGCTGAACGTCTCACCTCAAGGCGATGTCCTGGTTCTGTTTCCGAGTGGTGAATCGCCGGACAATCTCATCCTCCCGAACAAGACGTATACATTGTTCGGGCCTGAATCGAGCATCTCGCTAACCGTGAGCGAGCAGACCAAAGAGGCTACCATAGTATTCTATGCATCTTCTATCCCGTTCAGCCTTGCGCCGCTTCAGGCGCCTCCAAACCAGCCGCTTCTCAAGATCCCCCATACCAATGCGGCCGACATGAAGATCCTTGTCGGGAAGCTTAAGGAGCTATCGCAAGACAAAGGCTTCAATCGTGAAATCGTGCTCCTTCGGCCGGTTGGCGATACCGGAACAGCAACCGTGCTGATGGGTGGACCTAAGCCCCCCAAGAGCGTTAAACCGGGGAGCCTCACCGGCGGGCAGGGTCTCAAAGAGGACACGAAAAAACCGGACAAGGAATAATTGCTTCCGCCGTTTCGAAGGTATGAATGGCCGTTTCCCCTGACTGGATCGGTAAGAGATTCATTCTTACCGGCGTGCTTGCAGGATTCCTGTGGGGCTGCCTCGCGCTCATATTACTGTATTCATTCCCAGGACCTTTCAAGACGCTCGACAACAGAGTCTATGATTGGAAGTTGGCGTTCTTTGCCAAGACTGAGGTCAGTCCCGTAGCCGTGCACGTAGACCTCGACGACCAAGCCATCAAGAAGTACGGTCAATGGCCGTGGGATCGACAGCTGAGTGCGCGAATCGTGGAGCGTCTTACCGAACTCGGCGCAAAAGTCATTGTTTTCGACATTGTGTATACCTCTCAGGGACACACTGCAGAAGGCGACGCAGCATTGTTCAGGTCCGTGGCGGAATCGGGACGAGTCGTGTCAGCGCTGGGACTCATTGAGACCGATCCTGGGGCTCACAAAAACTATGAGAATTCCGAGTCAAGCCGTGTCGAGGCGGTTTACGGTCGAGGCTGGCAGCTGAATGTGCCGCGTGAGTTCACGTTGGGCAACGTCAATGCCCCCAGGGACTCCGCCTTGCCGCTGCTGCCTATCATTCAAGGCTCCAGACATCTCGGGCATATCAATTCCACCCCGGACAAAGACGGAATTCATCGGAGAATTCCGCTCTTCTTCAAGATAAAGGATCGTGTCATTCCCAGCCTAAGTCTCGCGAGCCTGGTCGCGTATTGGGATATCAGACCGGACCAGGTCGAGCTCAGCCCGCAAGGTTGCATCCGGCTACCCGGCCCTCAGGGCACATGCGAGATCCCCGTAGATTTTCAGGGTAATCTTCTCATCAATTGGAAGCCCTATTGGGAAAGCTTTGAGCACTTTACGGCCTTGGACTTGCTGGAACGCGACGAAGACCCTTCCCGGATCAGCAGATACAAGGACAAAATCGTAATCGTCTCGATCGCGTGGACCGGTACTTCAGACATAGGTCCGAATCCGCTTGAGAAGGAGGTACTCCTCAGCCGCGTTCATTCGAGCGCCCTCGATACAATGATGACGGGTCGATTTATCAATGAGATCGCTCCATGGCCTGTACTCGTATGCGGGTCTTTCATAGCGCTGCTGCTCTTTCTGGGTAAGACGGCCACGATTCGTCTTAAGCAGGCTGTGCTCCCGTGCCTGGCCATTTGCCTCGGATTCATGGGTTTCATCGTCGCTGCCTTTGCGATCTGGTCGCTGGAAATCCCTTTGGTGGAACCGCTCTTTGTCTTTCTGCCAGGCACGGTCATTGGCTTAGTTGTCCGGGGTATCGGCATGGAAAGAGAACGGCATATGATTCGCGAAATATTCGGCCGGTACGTGAGCGATGAAGTGGTGACCGAAATACTCAAATCGCCGAGCGGAGTAAATCTCAGGGGAGAATTGAGAGATGTCACAGTCCTTGTCTCTGACCTGAGAGGATTTACACCCATGACCGAAGCCTCGGAACCCGCATCGGTTCTGAGAGTGATTAACCGATACCTTGAGAAGATGGTAAACATCATTATGCAGCACCGGGGCCTGATCGTAGAGTTCACCGGTGACGGCATATTTGTTCTGTTCGGCGTCCCGCAGGCTATGGAGGACCACACGAGACACGCGGTGATATGCGCACTGGTCATGCAGGAAGCCATGAGCGCTTTGAATTCCGAGTATGTTTCGCAGGGACTCCCCGAGCTGAGGATGGGGATCGCCATCAACTGCGGGCAAACCGTAGTGGGCAACATCGGCTCTGAAAAACGGCTTAAGTACGGCGCCCTGGGAAGCGCCGTCAACATTACATTTCGAGTTGAGGCGCAAGCAGGACCGGGTGAAATCCTTTTGACCGAAGCGGCCTACGAACGGTTGTCCGGACAAGTCCACGTGAGCGCACCGAGAACAGTGCAGTTAAAGGGTATCCGAGCGCCGATGAGGCTCTTTCCGGTCACGGAACTTTCAATTTAGCGCCGGCGCATGTTGATTAGGAGATTTGATGCCACGGGCTTGGTTCTCCAGGACGGTAAAAGATTTTCAGCGGAGCCCTGGCTTGTCTCTTGTTGCGCTTCTGAGTTTGTTCGGAGTGATAGCAATTCAAGCTATTTCCACCAACCAGATTGCAGGCCCGGTTTGGGAAGAAGTTGAGTACATCCATATGGCTTCGGCCCTTGGGAACCTTTCGGACCAGGCTCCCATGGCCTATCGCTTGTTTCCGGCCAAACTTGTGGCCGCCCTCCCCTTTGACCTTACGTTCGGCTTTCAGCTGCTAAATTGGTTCTTTCTTTGCCTGACGGCCACGGCTTCCGTGATTTGGTTGCAGGTTATGGGAGTGAATCTGGCCCAAGCGGCTGCGGCTGTGGCCTTGCTCATGGCTACCCTTACCATCAAGATGACCATCTTCTGGACCTATGGGACCGACAGTACAGCCTGGGCATTTGAGGTCCTAGGCCTTATTACGGCGGAGGCGGGCGTCATCCTGTCTACCGCGGTCCTACTGGCACTGGGAAGCTTGGCCCGAGAGGCCACTGCCCTCGTGTTCGTGGTGCTCGCAGCTAGGGTCCTGTACTTACAGCAATCAACCGGCGCGTGGCGATGGCAAGCGCTCCTGCTGGCATTTGCTGCACTCGTGCTGCTTCGGGTTGGCCTCATGCTCGCGATTCCCGTGCAGGGCGACTACTCGTATATCGATACTATGGTTGCGTGCATTCAGGCACATTTTTGGAGAAAGGGGCTTATTCGGACTGCCCTCCTCCTCCCCCTCGTCTTCGGAATGCTCCTGTGGCCAATACTCCTTGATGCACGGGGATCTCTCCAGCGGATGCGGGAGCGCTGGGATCTCACGCTCTTTGGGCTTCTGACCATGCTCTTGGGTCTGGTGGGAGGATCTGCCATTGACAGGTTGGTCTTCGCTATCTTTCCGGTCGTACTGTGGCTGTTTGCCACGTCAGCCAGAATTCCCGCCACCGCGCTCGAATGGTGCATTCTCGCGGCCGGGCAACTGATCCTCATGCGGCTTTGGCTCCACATCCCGGATCCGTCTTCCGGCCGTCAATTCTATGACCTTCTGGTGGGTTTTGCTTCGTTGAAGCCGCTTGTACTGCGGATGCTGCTCTTTCTCGTTTTCGGTTTTCTGTTCGGTGTTGCACAGCAATTGCGTATTGGGCGAGACCCTTCGTCGGAAAATCCTGCCGCGCCGCAATCTGTCTCGCAGGTACGCTGACAATGACCGTAGGGACGTGATTGATCACGCCTCCTTATCAGGCGCAATGAATTGCGCCCCTACGCCCTTCCGTCAATCCGTGTCATCTGCGATCTCTGGGTTTCGGCCAGTCTCAATGAGCAATAGTCGAGCGAATCCCGCCGCGGCTATTAGCCCTCAAGTCGCAGCAGCCGAGCGCCATTGTCCCAAAGAATGGCTTGGATGGTCTCGGAGCTGAAGGGGAAGCGGGCTACTTCTCTCACGTAATCCGCGATGTTCGGGCGAGACGGCCAATCGCTCCCAAATATGTAGCGGTCCCGGAATGCTTCCACCTTGGGAAAGATTTCGGGTAGCTTCCGCAACGGTATGCCGGAAATGTCTATGTGCATGTTTTCGTGACGACGCAGCATCCATTCAGCTTCCTTGTACCAAAAGGGGCGGCCGCCGTGGCACATGACGATGTTCAGGTGCGGGAAGTCCTCTGCTATATCGTCCAGAAGTAGGGGGTTCGCGTAACGGATTCTTGATCCGGGAAAGACCGACGTCCCCGTGTGGAACATGATGGGAATACCCAGGCTCTGTGCAACCTCGTACGCGGGCAGCATACGCGAATCATCCGGAAAGAAGTGAGCGTACGAAGGCAACAGCTTGAGCCCCTTGCACCCAAGGTGTTTGACTGCTCTTTCCGTCTGGTCGGCCGGGGATATATCGCTGTCCAAGTCGATGGAAGCGAATGGGATGATCCGATCCGTATGCCGGCAAAATTCCGAGACAAATTCATTCGGTATGATCCCGGTTGTACGAGGCGAGTAGTCCGCAAGAATGACCCCGTAACGCACTCCGTGAGCATCCAACAGGCCGACGAGCGTTTCCGGAGTCAATTGTTGGGCCAGTTCCACAGTGCCCGGACCCATTTCACCTTCCAGGAATGAGATGAGGCTTTGAGTGAGATGCTCTTGCCGTCCCACATGAATGTGAATGTCGAGGACTTTCATGCACCCTCCCACCATACGTGGCTCGGCATCACTATAGAGCATCGGAGCGTTTGACGTAAGCCCTGTTTGACCTCAGAGAAGTGAGTGAGACACAAGCAACCCAGCCGGCAGATGCTCCTGCCGGTAAGGATTAGGTGGTGGGACGCGCCAGAGATGGGTAGCGTGATTCCGGAATAAATCGGCAAGGCAGATGATCAAGCGATGGCCCGGCCGAACCAGATCATCCTGCCGATAACGTGGAGATCCCCAGCCGATGCCGTGTACGAGTGGTAAGCGGGATTATCCGCGATCACCCTGATCTGCCCGCCTGGAAGGATGGAAAGGCGCTTGAGCTGGATCACATTGGCGACTGCCACAGCATAAATGCCCTCTGCCACGATTTCTTTCCGACTCAGATCGATGAGAACCGTATCCTTATCCTGAAGAGTGGGGGACATGGAATCACCATCCACGTCCATCAAGATGGCCTTTTGCGGATCGGAGATGATGTGGTTCAGCCACGCCGCGCGAAATGCGTACTTCTGCGGAACACCTCCTTGTTCGGGCCTGACCCTACCATCCGCGGCCAGATCGGGTCGGACTGTGCTTACAGAAATGTAATCTCGTGCCTCATTGGTGATCTCTGACGTAACAACAGCAGTTTGCTTCCTTTGGGCGGGTTTCAAGCCAGGAAGTCTAACGGTGCCTTTGCCTTCCAACGTGCCCCATGACATCGGCTCTTCGCCGTAACGCACCCATCGGTAATTGAGGCTAAAGGCACGAGCAATCCTTGCGGCGGATTTCGACCCAATTCTATCCCGTTTTAATATCCCTTTGATCGTGTGGACCGACAGGCCGCATATCGCTGCGAAGGCGCGGCGAGACTCGATGCAATGGGTTTCCTGCAAGAATAAGAGTCTATCTCGCGGAGACTTATTTAGATTAAAGAGTGTCATGTTTCTCTTGACAGGAGCCCCTTTTTGACCCTATGTAATTCCTATATGACACATAATGCCGAGCAACCTCCGGTAACTTCACGCTATTCAGGGTGAAAATGTGAACAGAGGGCGCCGCGAGACCGACTGCCGGCCGAATTTTCTGCGCCTCGTATATACGGCAAGTTACGAACATGCGTGCAGAGGCGGGCGTGCCTATAACCGTGATGGACGATAGCCTGGGGCGAAACAGAAGGTGCTGTTCCCACGTAATGAGCGGCCACAGGACCTCCCAGGACATGATGCACCACATGGCGGGCTATTCCGAAGCAGCCACGACAAAGCTCCCCCCCGGCCTTGGCCCCCAAGAAATCGAGCGGAGCCTCGGTTGGGTGACACGCGCCCATGATTCTTCCCTTGGAAGGCTCAATCGTACGCGACAGGAGCTTGGTTTTGCAAGGTTAAATAGGGGCGCGCTCTGATACAACGGAGTTTGAACAGCCTGTGATAGGGTCTGACGCGAGCTTGCCACTCACTGCTCCGCGCACTGACCTTCTATAGCCCGCATCTTACACGATTTCTCAGGATTGGTTGCCTTTACGGGACGCGCGGCGACGCCACGCTTCCAACTGCTTCTGTCCACGGGATGGCTCCCTTGTCCACGATCATATTGGTTCTTTCACATCGGGCCATTCCTTACTCGGCAGGAGGTCACCATGAGACGTTTGTTCTCGGGGTTGCGTGCTCGTATCATCTTGCTCGTGCTCTTTTGTGTGTTGCCTGCCGCAGCACTGATCCTGCACAACGGACTCAGGGAGCGTCATCTCATCGTTGCCGAGTCCGAGAAGGAGCTGCTTCGGACTGCGCAAGCCATTGCTGATGACCATCGACTGCTGACCGGCGCAGGGGATCGGCTCTTGGAGGTAATCGCTCAACTTCCTTTCGTCTCCGATCTCGATCCATCCGCCTCCCATGCCGCCTTAACGGCGTTTGTCGAGAAATTCCCCTTTTTTTCCTCATTTACAGTAACTGATCTCAATGGAACGACTCTTGTGGGCACCACCTCTCTCACAGACCGCATGGATGAGGCTCGACGCTCGTGGCTGAAAGAGAGTGTGGTATCCCGTGGCAGTGTAATTGGAGGCTATCAAGTCTGTCCTGTGACTACCCGCGTTACCCTGCCTCTTGCTCGGCCGATTGTAGATGAAGAAGGGCAAGTGAAAGGAATAATCCATGCCGAACTAAGTTTGGCCTGGCTTAACAGGCTCTCAGCCAAGACAGAACTCCCCGCGGGGCGAAGAATTACCCTGCGTGATCGCACAGGCAAGGTGCTAGTGCGGTACCCTTCTTCAGAGACCCCGATCCCTGGGAATGAATCGAACACACCTATTGTCCAAACGATTTGCTCGCAAGGGGAAGGTACGGCGCGCTGTGCGGACGCGTTTGGCACTCAGCGACTGTATGGAATTAGGGCCTTGCACGTATCCGGGAGAGAGACTGGAAGACGCCTCAGCGGGTACGTTTCCGTAAGCCTCCCTATGGAGACGACATTTGTCGAGGCCAATAGGAAGATGATTCGAAGCCTTATTGCACTTGGTGGGGTGGCCCTCTTGGCACTCATTGGAGCCTGGTCACTGGGCCACGTCTTCGTGGCACACCCTACCAGGGCGCTCATCAAGGCTGCTCACCGCCTTACGGCAGGTGATTTGAGCGCGCGGGCCGATTTGCCCGGGGGCAAGGGAGAACTTGGGCTTCTTGGTCGGGCTTTCCATGAGATGGCACAGACCTCGCAAGAACGTGAACATGAACGAGATCAGGCCAAGCAGCAAGTGTTTCGGCAAAGCTCTTTGGTGGAAGGAATCAATCGGATACTGAAGAAGCAATTGACTAGTGAGAACGAGGAGGATCTGGCAAAAGGTTTCCTTTCCGTGGCGCAGGAGATTACCGGAAGCGAATTCGGATTCGTGGCCGAAATCACCTCGCCGGGTGACATGAAGCTCATAGCTCAGAGTCATGGCGCCCCGGCTGCGTGCACCGTAAAGGACGATCAAGTTCAATGGAGAATCCGGGACATGGGTCTTAGGGGCATGTGTGCCGCAGTCCTGAAATCCGGGCAGCCTCTGCTGGCAAATGACCCCGCGTCCCATCCCGAGTCGGTGGGCGTCCCTGAGGGTCACCCTGAATTAAGATCCTTCCTAGGGGTCCCTCTGAATCAAGCCGGTGTAACCTTGGGAATGATAGGTCTGGCGAACAAAGATAGGGGATACACCGGCAGTGATGTGGACGACCTCCAGGCCATATCTGCGGCCTTTGTGGAGGCACTGTTGAGGCATAGAGCGGAAAAGGGAGCAAAAGAGCTGAGCATGTTCAACCAGGCCATTGTCGATTCTTCCCCAGTCGGAATCAGCGTTTTCCGAGTCGACGGGCAGTGCATGTTCGCCAACAATGCTCTGGCAAGTATTCTGGGAGGAAGCGCCGATCAGCTCCGTCAGCGCGACTTCCGAGAACTGGGGCCGTGGCAGGAATCAGGCCTTGTCGATGACGCTGATGAGGTCTTCGCGACGGGAGAGCCCAAGCAGCGAGAGGTCCACGTCGTCTCTTCCTTCGGAAAGGAGGTCTGGCTCAATTGCCGCCTGAGCCGATTCACCTACGGCGGGCAGCCCCACCTACTTGCCGTGGCGGATGACATCAGCAAGCTGAAAGAGACCGAAATCCAGTTGCGGACCAGCGAGGAACGATACCGTGAACTGGCTCATCTCCTGCCTGAAGTGGTGTACGAAGTCAACGAACAGGGCTACTTCACCTTTGTGAACGCAGCCGGTTTGGAAGTAAGCGGGTTCACGGAAGAAGACGTGGCCAAGGGAGTGAGCATCTGTGAGTTGTTCAGCCCGGAGAATGTGGGTGAAATCCAAGAGCATTTCAATACCCTCTTCCGAGGGGAATCCGTCCGAGGCGTCGAATACAACGTGCGCAGAAAGGATGGGACTACTTTTCCAGTCGCAGGATACGCCTCGCCGATCCACCGACACGGAACTATCGCGGGCATTCGCGGTGTGATAGTGGACATGTCCGAAAGAAGGAGGGCGGAAGAGGCTCTGAGGGCTTCCGAGCAGACTTTTCGGACCCTCATTGAATCGTCGCCCATCGGGATATCCATATTCCGGGGGGGTAAGCGCCAATATGTCAATCCTGCCTTTGTCCAGATTTTTGGATATGAGAATGCGGATCAGGTCATGGGATTGGAGCTCGAAGCGCTTTACGCCTCATCCAGCGAGGGCGCAATCAAAGAGGGGATTCATCGCGCGCTCAAAGAGGGCAACGGCCTTCACTTCTTCGAACTACAAGGAATCAAGAGGGACGGCAAACCGGTCGACCTTTGCACGTGGGTAATAGGCACGGATTATCGTGGAGAGCGCGCGGCCCTCTGCTTTGTCATTGACGTTAGTGAGCAGCGATCGCTGGAGAGGCAGCTGCTCCATGCGCAGAGAATGGAATCTCTCGGTACCTTGGCGGGCGGCGTGGCCCATGATTTCAATAACCTGTTGACCATCATCCGAGGTTACTCGGAGTTGCTCTTGGGCAGCAGAGCCCAGGGCGACCAGGATTTCGAAGATCTTAGTCGAATTGCATCTGCTGCGGAAAAGGGCGCTGACCTGGTCCAAAGACTGCTCACCTTCAGTAGGCAGGTTGAAAGTCGTCCTCGGCAAATCGACCTGAACGCGGAGATACGCAATTTTCACAAACTACTTACCAGAACGCTTCCAAAGATGATTCAAGTCGAGCTGATTTTGGCGGAAGAGTTGAGAAGGGTTAGTGCGGATCCAGGCCAGATCGAACAGGTGCTGTTGAATCTCGGCATTAACGCTCAGCACGCTATGCCGGAAGGAGGCACCATCACTATCAAGACCCGGAACCTTGTTGTCGAGCACGCGCAAACTGGCCCCATGCCCGACCTGGCGGCGGGCGCTTATGTCTTACTCTCTGTTTC
>JBMOME010000153.1:0-11963 GCA_049323095.1 Thermodesulfobacteriota bacterium | reverse complement strand
TTTTGGCCACTCCTCCCCTCCCGACTTATGGCAAGTATCAAGAATAATGTCCGATTGCCGCTTGGGCATTGGTAGGTGCCGGCCTCCGTGCCGGCACATTTTGGTTAACAATATCAACCAGATCGGGCCGGCAGGGACGCCGGCCCCTACCGGTCTTCTTCTAGCGCAGGCTGTCCAAGAAGCCAAGGATTTTAGCCACCGGTATAACCCTTTCAAGGAATCTCGTGATCTCGCTGCCTACTGCTTCATCCCGCTATTGCCACCACTTGCCACTTGACAGCCTCCTCTACTTCTGTTAGTCATGTCTATCTTCATGCTCGCCTTTCGTTGCCGCATGATTTCCAGTGAACTGCACAGATCCAATTCAGGAGGTTTCGTCATGTCTCCCCGGAAGAACATATGGCAAATGCAGCACCAAACCGTGTGCAAAATTGTGGGAATGGCGCTCGATTATCGTGAGCTCAGGAAGATAGCGGCAAGATTCGGCATTGTCAGACGTGATCCTCTGATGGATGAGCAGTTCGCGCTCCATTCCAGTGTGGTTCATCTCTGCGGCACGGACAATCGCGTTTCACATCACGTTCAGAAGCTCGTAGAAAGACGCTTCGCTCCCTTTTCCAAACGGTTGTCGGAAGTGGATGCCCCGGACATTGTTTCCACACTTACGCAAACTCTGGAAGCTTCGCCGGTTCCACTCTGGGCTGTCTTGTGGGAACTGGCCACGCGACGCGCGGATGATGGCGCAAAGCTTGAAACGGCCCTTTTCGGATTCATTCACATGCTGGAGCATCGCCTGTTGAGGGAGTTCTGGGAATCGGAAACCCGGAAATCGGGTGATGCTGATGAACAAAAGGAACAAGCCGAGCAGGTTACATCGCTTCAGCGGCAGGTCCTGGAGCTTAAGAGGGAAATAAAGAGCCTTGAGGTGCGTAACAGCAGCCTTGAAACAACGCTTACACAGGCGGAGACTGCACGAACTCAGCCCAGGATCTTACCGATGAGCCAAGAGCGAATATTAACCGCCGCCAATCCGGACACTGACCGGAGAATGGAACGCTTGCGGTCGCTACTGACCGAAGCGCGCGTTAGGAACAGGGCTCTGGAGGACGAATCAGCCAGGCTTCGGGAAGAGCTGAGAGACGCGTCGCGTGCGCTGTCGGCTCAGATGACCCAGCAATCGATCTCTGACAACAGCTCAGCCCACTGCCCTTGCCCCGTACGGACATTTCTTTCCGGCCAAACCATCGCGATGGTGGGTGGAATAGGCAGCCTGGAGTGCCATTACCGTGAGCTCGTTGAGGCTATGGGCGGCTGCTTCTGTCGCCACGACGGAGAATGCGCAGGCGGCGAAAAGAGCATCGAAGATTGCATCCGAAAGGCCGACCTTGTGGTCTGCCCGATAGAGGTGAACTCCCACCACGCGGCCAGGGCAGTCAAGCGAGTCTGCAAAGCTCACGGCATCCCATGTTGTTTCCCTCGATCCGCCGGATTGACCGGACTGAAGACAGCCATCGAAAGCTACCACGCCCGCATCGAGCAACCTACAGCAGGCGCGGAAGCTGCCCATCTCTAATACCGGTTCGCTTTCAAAAGGTGAAGGTGAGGTTGTAACCAAGGCTGCACTGACCTGGTGCCCAGGTCAGTGGCACCCAGCATCTAATCAATACCGGCCCGGGGTGCCACGGACCTGAGCTTTGGCAGGTCCGTGTCTGATTCAGATAACTCTTCATCGTTTGGCCACGCATAGGTGTAACAAGGCCACGGATCGTGGCGGCCGCGGGATTGGAGGGAACCGACAAAGCTAGGATGCAAGCCCCTATAGAGCCGTGCATCGGACCTGAGCCGTGCTTCCGTAGGGACAGACCCGCGCTTGCACTCTGGAGCGGCCTGGGCAGACACGCCTATGCGCGCCGTACGTCGGCTACGTTACTTTGTTGAACGCGAGATGATATGGACCACATGGCACGTAAGAAGACCGCGACCGATCCGGTTCATTTCATTCACCGCATCCTACGGCCTATCCTCAGCAGTGAAGTCGCTCTTCATGGTCAGATTGCTCTTTAGGCCAGGATATCCTTCTTCATCTGCTCAAATTCTTCCTTGGTGATCTCGCCTTTCGCGTACCGTTTCTTCAAGATGTCCAGGGCGCTCTCGGCGCTCGGACGGTCTTCGGAGTAACGCCCCCGGTCTTGCCACGGCGGCCTGATTCCTCCTCGCCCGAAAATCAAATAGATCACCAGCAGGAAAACGGTCAGCATTACAATCGGCATTAACACTGGGAAGATCCACATTCCATGCATCCAATAGTATTCCGGTCCCATTGGCCGTTCCTTTCTTGGCAGCATCGAGGGCTTGCAGCCAATCTCCGAGGCGAAGCCCGTGACTTGGTAGGTCGGGTTGAGTTCCGCGAAATCCGACACATTGGACTTGAGTATCATGTCGGATTGAGTCCCGCGCGGAACGCCGGACTCAATCCGACCTACTATCTGTTCTTATTGGCCCGTTTGAAAACGCTTTGCTTTCAGAGCGCTCGCATGAATTCGACCAGGTCTTTCCTTTCCTGAGCGCTGAGATTGAGTTGTTGAATGATGTTAAAGAATTCGACCGTGTCTTCCAGGGTAAGGAGCCGCCCGTCATGCAGATACGGTGGCGTGTCCTTGATCCCACGAAGTGGGAACGTCTTAATAGGCCCGTCCGACGCGACCATCCTGCCGTTGATCATACGAGGTTTGTAGAAACGTTCCGCCTTTAGGTTATGCATCAGGTTGTCGGTGTAATATGGAGCAGGATGACATACCGCACACTTGGCCTTGCCGAAGAAGATCTCTTGGCCACGCATCTCCGCTTCCGTCGCCTTCTTGGGGTCAAGCTTCCCATAGATGTCCAGCTTGGGAGCCGGCGGGAAATCCAAAAGCTCTTGCATTTCCGCCATGAAGTGCACCTGACTGCCCCGCTCAAGGATGTTCACGCCCTTCTTGGTGGCTATGACGGGATCGCCATCGAAGTACGCGGCTCGCTGCTCGAATTCGGTGAAGTCCTCCACGCTTTTCAAGGCTCGTTGCGAACCGAATAGCCGTTGGATGTTCACCCCCCTCAGCGTGGGAGTATCAAGGCGATGCCGAAATTCCTGGGGCCTGATGTCACCCACCAAATGGGTGCCCGCGTTGGTTGAACCATTCGCATGACAGTCAAAGCACGTGACGCCCCTGCTCGGCTTTTCGGAGCGCCTGTCTTCGGTCTGGTTGAATTGCTGTTGAGGAAACGGTGTGACAAGAAGCCGAAGGCCTTCCAATTGCTTGGGGTTGAGAATTCCGTTGAACAGCTCGTAGTAATTCTCAATGGTTACCAACTTGCCCTGAGACACGTCGCCCAGATCGGGCCGCGTGGTGAGGAACATAGCGGCCGGGGTCTCGGGTAAGAAATGCGCGGGAATATCAAAGTCCAAATCAAAACGGGTCAGGTCTCTCCCTTCCTGCTTCTTGATCTCATCAATGTGGGTCTTTGGGAAGAGCATGCCGCCTTCGGGGTGATTCGGGTGAGGCAGCCCCATGAAGCCCTGCGGGAACATCTCCTTTTCTCGAACCTCTTCGGGGCTCGTGGTGGCAAGTTTTTCCCAAGTCACACCCGCGGGCAGTTTGACTCTGACACCCTCCTGGATCGGTTTGCCCCTGGACATGGTGACGCCTTTCGCGGGCCGATCCGCGAGATCGTACCGGGCATTGAGCAGATCCATCTGTCGCTTCATGATGTCAGCCTTCTCAGCCTTCATCCGCTTCATTGTGGTGTCGAAGGGCTCGGTTATTACCACCGGCGCATAGCTCGATTTCCGACTTGCCGTCTCCGCGTGAACAACCACGGCAATGGCCAGGGCCAAGCAGAAAACCAGCCACAGCACCCACCTGGATTTGTTGGTACCAACACTCATAGTATTTTCCCCCTTTTGGATTTGTTGCCTGGGTCGCAATTGTTGAGACGGAGAATTCGCATTGGGACGCCGTGATCCGAACAATTCGGCGCCGCGCCATCCCTTCATTAAACGACGTTTGTAAACAGGAATCCCCCCTCTTAGCAAGGGTCAAAAATAATGTCCGATTGCTGCTCGAATATCGGTAGGTGCCGGCCTCCGTGCCGGCACATTCTTCTCAAAAATATCAACCAGCCCGGCCGGCAGAGCCTGCCCCGGACCCGATCCGGGGGACGCCGGCCCCTACCGCTCCTCTTCCGGCGCGTGCTGTCCAAGAGGCAAGGAATTGTGACAATCGGTATCAGGCACGCAAAGGAACCCTCGCCTGTTTCTGTCATCCAGCACCAGGTATTTGTTCCATTCGTTCTAGAATGTGTACAGTTCTTCGCCGTACAATTGGACCCATTCGCCGGCCAGGGCTGCATGGGCTTTGGGCAGGTCGTCGACTCCCAAGAGGAGTATGGTGCTTTCGCCCGGGCCTGGGGAGCCGGTCCAAGCGTAGAGGTATTCGATGTTCACGCCGGCTACGCTGAGGATCTTCAGGAGCGTATGGAACGCACCCGGATGGTGAGGCAATTCCGCGGCGAGTACCTCGTGTACCGCAACAGTTAGCCCTGCGCTCTCAAGAACATTGACCACGCGGGAGGGGTCGCTCGCAATAAAATGGATCGTGCCCGTGGCCCCGTCCGGTCGGACGGTGAGCGCCTGAATGCCGATGCCGTTGGCCGACAGGAGTTCGCTGATTCGGGCCAAGGCCCCGGGTTTGTTTTCAAGCCTTATCGCAATCTCTTTGACCGTTTTCATTCACATACACTCCGAGAGCGTGGAGACACGCATACCGCATTCAAGCTCGCTCAATTCTGAGCGGCAATGTATTCAGCGCCTTTAGCGAGCGCCTTTTGGTTGATTTCCACGAGGGACTTCTTCTTGCCCTCCAGCACGGTTTCGATGGCCTGCGCAAGGGACTCTTCCGACACGAGGCCGGTTACCCGAACCATGGCGCCCAACATGATCATGTTGAGCACTCGATCGTTGCCCATTTCGTGCGCCAGAGTATTGGCCGGGACCGGCACCACCTTGACGTCGTCTCTGGGGAAAGCTTCCGAGATGAGATCGCTGTTGAGGAACATGATTCCGCCGCTCTTGACCATGTTCTGATACTTCACCATCGAAGGATAGTTCATCGCGACCACGAATTCAGGCGAAGAAGCTATGGGGGAGGCGATTTCTTCATCCGAAACGACCACGGTGCAGTTCGCGGTGCCGCCGCGAACTTCCGCGCCATACGCAGGAAGGAACGTCACGTGCTTGTCTTCTTCCATTCCCGCCACCGCCAGCGCATAGCCCATCATGAGGACTCCCTGGCCGCCAAAACCTGAGAAAATCGACTTAAGCAACATCTTTAATCACCTTTGGCGGGAATATTTTCATCATCGTCTCTTCGACCCATCGGGTCGCCTGGACCGGCGTCATCTTCCAGTTGGTGGGGCACGGAGAGAGTACCTCCACGAGAGAAAAACCTCGGTCTTCCAATTGCATCATGAAGGCCTTCTTAATTGCCTTCTTGGTCTTGTTGATCCACTTGGGCGACGACACGGAGGTCCGTTCGATGTACACGCTGCCGGCTGCGATTCCGAGCATTTCGCTCAGATCCAGCGGGTAACCGTCTCGAAGCGGCGCTCTGCCGAGAGGCGTAGTAGTGGTCACCTGCCCGGGAATGGTTGTAGGGGCCATTTGACCGCCGGTCATGCCGTATACGGCATTGTTGACGAAAATAGCGGTAATCCGCTCCCCGCGGTTCGCTGCGTGGATGGTTTCCGCAGTGCCGATCGCAGCGATGTCGCCGTCACCCTGGTATGAGAAAACCACCAGGTCGGGCCGAACACGCTTGATGCCTGTGGAGACCGCCGCAGCCCGGCCATGGGGCGCTTCAGCCATATCCACGTCAAAGTAGTTGTACGCGAGCACCGCACACCCTGCCGGCGGCACTCCGACGGTCCGATCCCTGATACCCAGCTCGTCAATCACTTCGGAGACGAGCCGATGTATGATGCTGTGCCCGCAACCGGGACAATAATGAAACGGGGTCGGTTTCAGAGATTCAGGTTTGGTAAATACCTTTCTCACGCTCTGTACTGCCTTTCTTGTCAATCGACGTAATGTCGAAGAAATTACCGAATGGATTATTCCTTTAACTCCGCAGAAGCCCCAAACGGGGCGGTTGAAAGTAGCCCGGCAATTCATTGCCGAGTGGCCGATGAGCAAAGATTCACCTCTTCGTCCCCGGATGGGACCCGGAGGATTAATCCTCCGGGTCCCATCCGGGGACGAAGAAATCTCTTCTTGACTGCTCATTCCCGGCGATAAATCGCCGGGCTACTATCGGTGCATCCATCCTGGACGCAGGCGGCCTCAAACTCGAAAATGACCCCTCGTGAGGATTGCGGAGCAAAAGAATTAGGCTTTTACCGAAAACTCTGCTTGCTAGCTCACTACCCTGAAACGCGGCTTGCCCGACGGTTCAGCCGCGGCAGCCTTTCTCGGTTGCACTCGATGATGAGTCGAACTTATCACCCTGGCGAGTTCTTCCGGAGTGGAGACCACTCCACCAGGTCTGCCATAGAATGACACCGGGCAACGGCCTTCAACCGCGAGTCTCACATCTTCCACCATCTGGCCGGTGCTCATCTCAAAGACGATGATCTCGTCAACCTGTCCTGCCAATCGTGCCAGAGGTTCGCTGGGGAAAGGCCACAGGGTCTTGGGTCTAAATAGCCCGACCTTGATGCCCATCTTTCTGGCACGTTGCACGCCGCCTTTGGCGATCCTCGCAGCGGTCCCGTACGCAACAATGATCAGTTCAGCGTCGTCCGTCAGGTACATCTCCTGATCCACGACCTCGGCGGTGATCGCTTCATACTTGCGAACAAGGCGCCAGTTGAGTTCCTCCTCCTTGTCCACGTCGAGCCACAGCGACCGAATGATGCGGCTCGGCCTGCCTTTGCAACCTGTGAGAGTCCACGGCTTTGGCGGAAGCTGCGCAGGGTCGATGGGATCGGGAAAGATCACCGGCTCCATCATCTGACCCAACATCCCGTCTCCCAGGATCATGACGGGATTGCGATACTTGTCGGCGAGGTCAAAGGCCTGGCGAGTCATGTCTGCGATCTCTTGGCCATAAGCAGGAGCCAGGACAATCAAACGATAATCGCCGTGTCCGCCGCCTTTTGTGGCTTGGAAATAATCACCCTGGGCAGGAGCGATGTTCCCCAAACCCGGGCCGCCTCGCATCATGTTGACGATGACAGCGGGGAGTTCCATGCCTGCCAAGTACGAGATGCCTTCCTGCTTCAAGCTGATCCCTGGACTTGAGGAGGACGTCATCACCCGAGCCCCCGCGATGCTCGCGCCCATCACCATGTTGATCGAGGCGAGTTCGCTTTCAGCCTGGAGAAACGTGGCATCCGGCATCTGAGCGAACTGCTCAGCCATGTATTCCGGGAGCTCATTCTGAGGCGTTATGGGATAGCCGAAGTATGCCCGGCATCCTGCGCGAATCGCGGCTTCGCCAAGCACGTGGCTCCCTCGCATCAGCTTCTTGGCTTTCTTTTTCTCCGTGGTCTCACTCATCGGTAGGCTCAGCCTTCTTAGCGGATTTGGGTTCTTCCTTTTCCTCACGGTACACTTCTATGGCTACATCAGGGCACTGGACGGCACACAGGGCGCAGCCGGTGCACTCAAGCTTTTCCGTGGGCTTGCGGTCTTTCTCTTTGAAGGAAGCGGGGTAGTAGCCCTTCTTGTTGAGCGTATCGGAAATCTCGATCTGCTTCTTGGGGCAGACCTGGATGCAGAGGCCGCATCCTTTGCACAATTCCTGGTCTATTTCGATCTTACCTTTCACGTTGGCCTCCGTGCCGCCAAGGCGTAATTTTTTAACCTAGCGTCTGAATTCAGCAGTGTCAACAGCAAATGAAGCAATGACATGTCCGGACGAAGTTTCCGCTCCGCGCAAGGGAGGGCTCACGTCCAATCTTCTTTCAGTATAACTGAAAGCTCGCGGTCGATCTACTCGCCCGTCCCGTCTTCGACGGACTTCATCCAGTCAAGAAACGAAGGGGTCAAACGAAGGGATCAAGTCTGCTTTTGACTCATTTGGCGGTCTGGTGATATGGTTCGGCTATGTCACGACCTTTGCGCAGTCAAAGGGGTCTCTCCGGAGAGACCTTTGCGACCATAGGGAAGGCCTTTGAGCTGGGCAACTATGGTAGTGTGAGCAGCGTGGTTTCTCGTGTGGAGCATGAGATCCGGGCAGACAAAAGGCTGAAGAGACGCGTGGAGGCCATCAAGCGGCAACTCGAGATGAGCCAAGAGCAGACCTGACCCCTTTTTATTTTGACTTTTTTCGTCACGCTCGGCTACGGGACCTCTCCGGGCCTTCGTGCTGATCGAACAGGGGGCGAGTTCTGGCCGTGGGACAAAGCCTACGACCGCCTCAAGAACGGGCCCGAGGACAATATCTGGCACTGCTACTGCGTCCTCCGGGCGCAGGACGGCAATGGTCCGGCGCTGGAGGAGCTCGATCTGTCATCATCACCACCCAAGAAGCCCTGGTGGCGGATGATCTTCGGCGGGGGCTACCGAGCGGATGCAGCTGACGAGGCGCGGGTGTGAGCCAGGTTCAAAAGCACCAAGAGAACGGCCTTTTCATCAACGTGACGACGGTTTTGCCTGCCTCGGGTCGCGTGGCACACCCCACGGAGACCTTTCTACCCCTTACGGGCGCCAAAACGGTCACAATGGCAAGACTGCCGCATAATTGCGGAGAAAACACCACACGGCCGTTTGCCTGGTCTGCGGCTTGCTCACTATTGTTATTTTCTTGGCTGATTCGGCAGCGCCCTCACGAGTTGCGACGAGTGTTATGTGCGCCTCTTTCATATCACTTTCGTTTTGGTCTCGTCAGAAACATTTCGTGGTCTCCGTGGCCGTTAACTTGTCCGTCCTTGCAACGGGAGGATTTGTCTTCTCACGCTCGGCCCTTTTCAATTGACATTTGTAGGGCCGAGGGTGGGTCTAAACACCCAGCTCTAGCGACAACTTAAGGTCTAATAAAGCGAAGTCCACTTTTCAATGCTCACATCAAAAAGGAGAGATCTACAATGAACTATGCAGCCAGAACTGTATTATGCGTACTGTACGTGCTGCTGTTCACCGGGACTTACTGTCTTGCCGGTCAGGATGCCGTTGCAGCACCTGTGGCAGACTATGTCTTCAAAAACGGGAAAATCTACACTCTCGATGCAAGCCGCCCCTGGGCTGAATCCGTAGCGGTCAAAGGCAACAAGATCGTCTATGTCGGGTTGAACAGTGACGTCAAGGACTGGACCGGTCCCGAAACCAGGGTGGTAGATCTCAACGGCCGCATGCTTATGCCCGGTTTTATCGACGGACACAATCACTTCGTTTCAGGAGCAGCGGGCAAGAGAGGGGTTAAGCTCGTTGGATCGAAGGATACACAGGAACTGCTTCAGCGAATCCGGGATTATGTGAAAGCCAACCCCCACAGAACCGCCTACACGGGATTCGGCTGGGAATTTCCAATGTTTGGCGAAAAAGGCGGCACGCGACAGGAACTTGATTCTGTTTGCAGTGATAAGCCGATGATTTTCTTCAATGAAGATATGCATCACGTATGGTTCAACACCAAGGCCATGGAAGTGGCGGGCATTACGAAAGATACTCCTGACCCGGTTCCCGGTGCATCTTTCTACAAGCGTGGACTCGACGGCGTTCCCAGCGGGATTGGCATTGAACCCGAATCATGGAAAGTGATGGCTATTGCGACCGAAATCGTGGGTGGCAAGGAAATGCTCCAGGAAATCGTGGATGACGTGTTTCCACTGCTCCCGAAACTCGGCATCACCGCCTATCACGATATGGGGATGTGGGGTCCCGACCTTCCCCAGGGGTATCTCGGCTTTGAGCTGCTCCTTGATTTGGAGAAATCGGGAAAGCTCCCTTGCCGAGTTGTCGGAGTGTATGGAATCCGAGACGGAAAGGCATCTCCAGACGAACACATTCAAGCGATGAAGGAATGGAGTATTAAGTACCGCTCGGATATGGTTCAGGTAACAGGACTTAAGATTTGGGCGGACGGGACTTTTCTTTCCCACACCGGAGTCCAGATAGAACCCTATGCGGACAAATCGGACACACGAGGAGAAAGCAACTGGACTACCGACGTTCTGACTCGTTGGATTGAGGCGGCATGCGCTTCTGGATTCGATGTTAACATTCATACCGACGGGGATCTAACCGTCCGCCGTTGTCTCGACGCTGTCGACCTGGTTTCGAAGAAGCTCGGCCCTTCGGAACGCCTTACTACGCTTCACCACCTCACGACCATTCATCCCGATGATCTTCGCCGGTTCAAAGCGCTTGGGGTTGGAGCTAATATGACCGCAGTCTGGCTAGTCAACTATAAAAGCCAGTACGAAGAGGCGATCAGGATCTTGGGAAAGGACAAGGTAGAGAAGGAATTTGGCCTGGCGAAGCCTCTCATGGAAGAAGGCGTCAATGTCACCTTCGGAAGCGACATACCCGGCACAGACCCAGAAGAGTCCTCGCCTCTGTTCCAGATTCAGGCGGCAGTTACAGGGCGTGTGCCTGGTTCCACAACCACCGTGATGCCTCCCGCAAACCGGTTGCCATCACTGGATCAGATGATCTACGGTTACACACTCGCCGGAGCACGCCAGATGCGCAAGGCAAATGAAATCGGCTCTATTGAAGCGGGAAAATTGGCCGATCTGATTGTTCTTGAAAAGAACCTCTTTGATATTCCGCCGAATGAACTCAGTGGGGTAAGAGCGCTATTTACCATGACGAACGGGAAAGTAGTCTTCGAGGACAGTAGCTTCAAGTAGAGCTGGTTGCAAAACCTCATAAACGTTTTATGATGATCATGACGCAGGCGATCTGAAGGAAAGCCTCGTACATGCCGATCTGATGCTCGTATCGGACAACGATGCGTCGAAAGTTTCCGAACCAACTGAAAGTTCTCTCAACTGTATATCGTCTCCTGTGGCGATCCCAAAGGCGGTCATCTTGTCTAACAAGGGGTCAAGTCTGCTCTTGGCTCATGTTAATTCGCCCTGACCTTATACAGGAACTCTAGATGAGCCAAGGGCAGACCTGACCCCTCATGACCCCTCATACCCCTCATCATAGCAGCGTGAGCAGCGTGGTTTCTCGTGTGGAGCATGAGATCCGGGCAGACAAAAGGCTGAAGAGACGCGTGGAGGCCATCAAGCGGCAACTCCATGTGAGCCAAGGGCAGGCCTGACCCCCTTTATGTGGATGGGGTATACACTCAGCGCTTCAATCGGAACCACAATTTCGACGGCTCTCTGTTCCGGGGACGTTACAAGGCCATTCTGGTAGACGCGGACACCTATCTCTTGGAGTTGCTCAGGTATATCCATCGCAACCCATTGCGGGCGGGCCTGGCGAGCAGGCTGGACAGATACGCATGGAGTAGCCACAAGGGTTATCTCTTTGGTTCACGGAGATGGAGTTGGCTGCACAGTGAGTTTGTCCTCTCCATGCTCGTTGAGGACAAAGCCAAGCAGGCCGCCGCTTACCGGGAGTTCATGGCAGAAGCGGAATCAGATGAACTCGCCGGTTTTTTTTCTCGAAAGAATCTCCCATCCATCCTGGGGTCAGAAGGCTTCATTGATTGGGTAAAGGCGAAGTTTCACAACCTGAGGGATCATCAGGAGGTCCCCGAGTCGCGGCAGCCGGCTCCAGGTCTGGAGGCCATAAAATCGGCGGTTTGTTCCAACTATGAGATAGATCTAAGCCGGTTGTTGTTGAGTCGCAGGGGGATGAACAACCAGGCCAGAAACGTGGCTATCTATCTTGCCAGGCGTCTCTCCGGAGAGACCCTTGCGACCATAGGGAAGGCCTTTGAGCTGGGCAACTATAGCAGCGTGAGCAG
>JBMOME010000152.1:0-11998 GCA_049323095.1 Thermodesulfobacteriota bacterium | reverse complement strand
GAAATGCTCACCGCGGCGGGCTGGGGATCTCCTGAACGAAGGTCCGACGGCCTTGCGTCGTCCGCAGAGAAGGAGATCCCTGGCCCGCCGCACACCGGTAACTTGTTTGATCTCGCATTGATATAAGACGCAGAACTAATGAAAGATACCTGTTCCGCAGAAAAAACACAATGTTGGCCATTCGTTGATAGAGGGTCGGTTTGCCTCGGTCAATCACAGGGGCCGGCGCACTTGGGACCAGGGAACGTCAGCGTAAGGGCGCAATTCATTGCGTCGAAGGAACGCGCGCCGGATTGGGGGAGGTCTCTAGGACGGGAGGTCAGTTATTCTCGAGTTCCAGGACCCTTCGGACTGCGGGTGGGATGAAAATGCCCTCCAGATTTAGCTTTTTCAATGATTCGGCAAGGACGCGAATCTTCTGGCGCCGGGGGTCCCGACGATTGAGGAGAATCAGGGACTTCCCCGCAACCTTGCAGAGCCCCCCCATCGATCTAAAACCGGTCTGGCCCAGGTTTTCGTACCTCAGTTCTACTCCAAGACGAGTTGCTATTTCTTCCAAATGCCCAAGAAGCAGCAGGTCGTTCATGCGGGTACCTCCGGGATTCCCCATGAGTGGGAAGACGGACTAGACCGTTCCACGTCATTTGTCAAGAGGCAAAATGGCTGCTCCTGGAGCTGGTGTTATGGTGTAATGCCACTTTCCTGCGCCTCGTCGAGCGAATTTCACTTGACAAATCAGTTTGCTATCGATAACATTTTGCAATCCTTGAATCTCACTTCAAGCCCTTGAACGCTCTAACATTTTGGGAGGTGTTATCATGACGAAGAGCGAACTGGTAACGAAGATTGCGGAAAAGGCAGGCATCACGAAGAAGGCGGCTGCAGCTTCTTTGGACGCCCTGGTCGCAGCTATTAACGACGCCCTGAAGAAAAAAGAGGGAAGAATTCGCGTCGCCGACCTGGGGACATTCAAAGTGGTTAAGAAGAAGGCTCGCATTGGCGTCAATCCGCAGACCCGACAGAAGATCAAGATTGCCGCCACAAAGGTCCCCCGTTTCAGTCCGTCCCGGGCACTGAAGGAAGCCGTAAAGAAAGCGAAGTAGCGCGCGGGTAGGAAGCTGCTATGAACAAGTCAGATCTGGTAGCTGCTCTGGCCCAGGAAGCGGATCTCCCTCAGCGGAAGTCGGAAGACATAGTTAATCTGCTCTTCGAGACTATGGGCAAAGCGCTCCTCGGTGGCGACCGCATCGAGATCCGCGGCTTCGGTTCCTTCACGGTGAAGGAGTACGAGGGGTATACGGGGAGAAATCCCAAAACGGGAGACAGGATATCAGTCAAGGCAAAGAGGCTTCCTTTCTTTAAGACAGGAAAAGAACTCAAGGAAAAGGTGGACGAGGCTGTCTGATTGTTCACGGCAGCCTCGAAGTTCTCTTGCCCACTGCTTTGTTTCGAGCGGTTTGGGCAGAGACTGACTGGCGGCCTGCGACGTGACTCTTGATTCCGCCGGTGCTCTCCAGTATCGTACAAGAGCGCCGAACGCCTGCGGCACACCGTTGACGAGCCTTGACCGTTAACGGAGGCTTACGCTCTTGAGCGCCAGGCAGATACGAGAGGCGCAAGGAGTCTATCCTTAAAGCTAGTCGGCTTGGGATAAGCTTTCAGCACGCAATCGGGCGGGCCCGGTGGAAGTCTACAACGACCTCAATCAAATCGGAGAAATCCTTTATAGCCGAGGACTGCTCGACGAAGAGGGTGTTCTTCGGCTGCAAGAGGCCGATCAGTATATCAAAGATCGTCTCTCGCAGGAGCGGGCGCGACAGGTCAAACAGGGCGTGCCGCACTCGCACCAGACCACCGTCATTGACATCGTGGCGGAGATGAAGCTCTCCGGCCCCGAAGGACTCCTTGACGAAGCCTCCATTGTGCACGCTGTGGCCGATCATCTCGGGTTCGGCTTCATGCGACTGGACTCCCTGGAACTCGACCCCGAGTTCGTTACCAAAACTCTTCCCCAGAAATTTGCCGATCGTTTTCTGGTCCTGCCTGTAGACGAGACAGACGGAAGAATCCGCATCGCCGCGTATGATCCTTCTCAGAAAGAGGTGATGGAAGACATTTCGCGCGTCACCGGCCGCGAAGTAGAAATCGTCATCGCGCCCAAAGAAGACATCACCAAGATTATTCTGGAGTTCCACGGCTTCAAGGGTTCCATTCGAGCCGCGGAAGCAAAGCACGTCAAGCATTTCAAAGAGCTCTCCGACCTGGAAAGACTTGTCGAAGTCAAGAGCCTGGAAGAGATTTCCCATACTGACAGAAATATCCGGACCGCGGTGGATGCCATGTTCCGCAGGGCGATCTCGCAGAGGGCCAGTGACGTCCATGTGGAACCCAAACGATCCAGAAGCCTGCTCCGGATGCGCATCGACGGCATACTCCACGACATCGATTCCATACCCGCGCCGCTCCATCAAGCCTTTGTCACACGCATAAAAGGCATGTCTCAGATGGACATCGCGGAGAAGCGGCGCCCGCAGGACGGCCGTATCAAGCTCAACTTCCATCATCGCGAAGTGGAGGTAAGAGTTTCCACAGTTCCTACCGCGTTTGGAGAGAAGGCGGTTTGCCGCATCCAGGACCCGGATCTGCTGTTTATGGATCTGGGAGACCTGGGGTTCTCACCGCTGGACCTCACCATATTCCAGTCGCTCATCACCCGGCCATTCGGCATCGTGCTCGTCACAGGTCCCACAGGATCGGGCAAGACCACCACGCTCTATTCCGCGCTCCGAGTGCTCTCCACGCCCGATCGAAATATCACCACCATTGAAGACCCCGTGGAAATGGTCTACGAGCGCTTCAACCAGATATCGGTGAATCCCGCGGTCAGTATGCTCCACGATCCCGACGAACGGATGACCTTTGGGCCGATCCTGCGGCACGTGATGCGGCAAGACCCTGACATCATCATGATCGGAGAGATCCGGGACGAAGAGACCGCGTCCCTTGCAGTGCAGGCCGCGCTTACGGGCCACCTGGTGTTTTCTACGCTGCACACCAACGACGCGTTGAGCGCGGTTACGCGAATGCTCGACCTGAAAGTCCCGCATTTCCTGCTGTCGAGCACGCTGATCGGTCTGCTCGCGCAAAGATTAATTCGAAGGATCTGTCCCGCGTGCGAGGAGTCTTACCCCATAGGCCTGAAAGAACTGAACCGGATGGGGTTCAACTTTGAAGGGCCGGAAAATATCTTGCTCAAGAGGGGTAGAGGCTGCCATCAGTGCCGCGATACAGGCTATTTCAAACGGGAGAGCGTGTACGAGGTTGTGGCAATTGACGACGACATGGCCAAATTGATTACGGACCAACCGAGCGTGCGTGACATGAAGGAAATGGCCCGGAAGAAGAAATACAGCGCTCTTTGGGAGAATGCTGTTCGAAAGCTGCTTAACGGCGTCACCACCGTGGAGGAGATCCTTGCGGTGGTAAGACCCGATCCGCATTTCACCGAACCCATCCACCTGCGGAAAACCGATGAAGCAGTGGGGCAGATCGCGGCCCCATGAGCCGAAGTATCGGCCCCGCTTGCCCAGAATATGTCGGGAATGCCAAAGCCCCGTGTGATCGGTGCGCCCGGACGGATTCGACAATCATCTTGACGGAGGTTCACGATTAGGACATCGCGCTTTCGCATCAACCTCGCACTCTTTGTCGTGACCGCTATCACGACCACCATTGCCGGCGCGCTCCAAGCGGATAAGAGCGGAGACGATTGGCTTTCCTATTTCTTGAGTGGGTGGGTCTTCTCTGTCCCTTTGCTAAGTATTCTGCTCGTGCATGAAATGGGTCATTACATCGCGGCCAGGCTCAATCGACTCGACGTAACTCCGCCCTTCTTCTTGCCCGGACCTCCACCAGTAGGGACATTTGGCGCATTTATCAAGATTCGATCCATGATCACTAATCGCAGAGCGCTTATGCAAGTGGGCGCAAGCGGTCCTGTTGCGGGCGCCATTTTGGCAATACCGCTGCTCATGGTGGGGCTTTTCCTGTCGGAGGTATCCCACGAACCGCCAAAGGGTGAAAGCTTGGCATTCGGCACCTCGCTGATTCTGGAGCTCTTATCCCTGGTCAGGTTCGGGGAATACACTTCCAACGTGAACATTATTCTGCACCCTACTGCGGTGGCCGCATGGTTCGGGCTTTTCGTCACGGCCATGAACCTGCTCCCCATCGGCCAGCTTGATGGCGGGCACGTGATCTACGCTTTGGTCGGACCACGAAAGGCCACCCTGTTTTCGTACGGCTTCTTCGGTATCCTCATCCCGCTGGGTGTGTTCGTGTGGCCCGGTTGGCTCGTCTTCGGGGCTCTGGTCTTCTTCCTGGGGCTTCGTCATCCCGCGCCGCTGGACCCCATAACTCCCTTGAGCCGCGGGGCCAGGCTGCTGGGCTGGACAGCCCTAGTCCTCTTTATACTGACCTTTGTCCCTGTTCCCATCAGCATCACGCCGTAACTTCGAAGCCACGGGAATAGCGGTCTGTCGTCGCGCGAATTCGCGGACTTGAGCCCCCGCCGGGTAATCGTTCAGCTTCGCGGGCCAAATCGCCGCAGGCTTTCTCACCAAAATAGTAGGACCGGCATCTTGCCGGTCCCCGAACCACGCGGATGCGACTCCTTGCTGACAAAATGTCCGTCCTGAATGACCGGCAAGATGCCGGTCCTACTGAGGCCCTTCATTCCATCAAATAGAACACCCTTGCCAACGTAACCCAATGGAAACCCTGCTCACACCTCGAACATTGACACAGCCCGCGGACCTGAACTATGCTGGCGCCACCCTTCAAGAGCCGGGGTAGCTCAGAGGCCAGAGCAGATGATTCGTAATCATCAGGTCGTGGGTTCGACTCCCATCCCCGGCTCCAGCAAAAGATTAACGATCCAGCCACGTTACACCGCCCTGAGATACCGCACTTGCTTCCGTAGAATCACCGTTGTGTCAGATTTGTGACAATGGTCACCGCAAACCCGCTCTGCTGCTTCGATCAAGCTGATTAACTCGGGTGCCGAATAGTGGGTCGTAATCCTGACTGATTTATGACCTAATAGATCTTGCCGGTCCTCGAAAGACACCCCGGCGGCCCTGAGCCTTCGCCCAAACGTGTGCTTCAGGTCATGCACCCGAACCTCTTGCAAACCGGCTCGCTCTCTAGCTCCTTTCCAGCCATGATTGTACATGCTCCATATCCGCCGGCTACAATGCGTGAAAACGAACTCGGGGTGTTCGCCCCGCTGCTCCTCTATAACCTGTCGAGCGATACTGTTGAGCACAACCAGGCGGTCCTGTCGATTCTTCACCCGCTGCCTGGGAATGATGAAAACGCTTGTGGCCAGAGCAGGCACCCTGACCTCCCAATCCCATCGAAGCGAGCAAACCTCTTGATCCCGGCATCCGGTATTGACCGTGAAGAGCGCCATTTGGCGGACATAGGTCGGCAATTCAGCGAACAGCTTCTTCTGCTCTTCCCATGAAAGAGGGTAGGGCTCTCGCTTGTCATCTTCCCGGAGAAGCTTGATCTTCGGCGCGTGGGCAAGCCAGGTCAGTCCCCTTTCATCGAGCCATTCGGACGCTGCTAGGTTCAAGATGTGACGCACAGTTTGCAGTGCGGCGTTGACGGTACGCCTTTGCACAGGCTTAGTCTTGGCCTTGTCCTTCGGACCTCCCTGGTGCTTGCGTTCCCTAATGAACCGCTGCAACGTGCCCATGTGAACCGCTTCCAATGGTAAGTCTCCGATATACGGGTCAAGATACCTCAGTTGCCGCGCATCTCCTTCGATGGAGCTTTTCGTTGCTTCGCTCAAGTACCTTGTGGCAGCCTCCCGGAAGGTCCGTTTCGGCCGGACACCATACAGCACAGCCAATCGAACTTCTTCCATGCGATGTGCTAGGTATCTCTCCGCTTCCGCGAGGTCGCCCGTGCTAGTGCTCTCTCGAATTCGCTGACCTGCAACTGTCTTGTTGATGTGCCATGTCCCCCCTCTGTTGATGAGTCCTGGTGGGACTTTCTGCCCCATGAAAAGCCTCCTTTCATCAGCTTGCCAGGACGACCATTCCGAGCCTTATATGTCTCAACCCACTTGTCCAAGTCAAGCCGATCAAATCCCACACCCTGCTTACCAATTGGAATCTCGATCAAATAAGGGCGCACTTCAGCATTGAAGCGATTCTTGTCCATACCCAAGTACCGGGCGGCGTCACGAAGTCTGATAATTCGGGGCTGAAGCTCCATAAGCCTATCTTCCTGATCAACCCACGGCCTGCCTGTCCCCTCGGGTCACTGCCGTGTCCCGGCATCATGGACCAAAGAAAGGGACGGACGTTTCCTGTCTCGCTGCCTGACACGTTTCCTGTGTGACACAATTGTGGCTTGAGCTCTTGCTTTTGCCGGAACCTGAGTTGGGTCATCGGTAACGACCAATTCCCGGCCTGTGTCGCAAAGTACGAGGATCTTCAGGATGATGTCTGGCGGAATCCTCTGGAGATCAAAAAAACCCGCCAAAGCAGCCTTGCCACAAAAGGCCCCAAAATCTCGCACGCTGTAATGCGGCAGTACCCACCGGTCCCCCCCGGTCTGCCACGCCAGCTCATCCTCACCTTCATAGACCTCGCTTCTTAAGCAGAAGAAAGCGTGCTCCAGGCAGTTGAGCATTTCTCCTTCGCGCGTCTCCGGAAAGTAGGGTCTTGTAGGGTGACAGAAAGAGACGGTGCGTCGCGTTATGTCGAGCATCGGAAAACATCGCAGATAGGCTTGAAGCCCATACAGAAGCTCTTCCCATTGTCTGCGCGAAAGGGTGATCGCTTGCTTGCGGTACTGAACGCGTACTTTCACCCAGCCATAGATGTAAACGCACCTGGGATCCGATTTCATCTTGAGTTTCCTCCCATACGTTGCTCTCCTTCGGAACTCGCAGCCAGCCGAGCTCCGCGCATAGCAGCCGTCAGTGCCTTTTGATGCTCCCGGAACCATCTCACCAGGATGCCCTCACAGAGCTTGGCCGCAACCTTTGGCGATTCACCAAAAAAGAATGGGATCCGGTAAGACTGTTGTAGGGCGATCACACTCCCCCACGCGCTTTGAGGAGTCATCTTAGATCGATAGCGCCCTTGACGAAGATCGGTGTACGTTGATTCAACAATGACATGGAAAACCGGAATGCGTTGCGCTCTCTTCAATTCATCCTCAAAACGAGTACGATCGTGGGAGAGACATTTGATTAAGTCATCCAAGGTCTTGCGTTCGATTACGATCAGATCTTGACATCCGCACAATGAGAAATCTCCCGTAGGAAGTGCCTGACGGACATATGGAACTGAGAAATGGTCCGACCATGTGCCAACTTTAGGTTCGCTGGTGTCCACCTGAATCACGGGTTGTGCGCTCTCAAGATCGATCTTCATCGCGTCTTCATTGCCCCAGGAGCTTGGCCAGCGCTTCCTCGTCCACCACATAGAGCGGCGTTTTCGACTTCGTTTCGCTCACATTGCCGTCTTCAATCTTTGCCAACTGCCTTGCAGTCTCGAAATTCACCAGACGGGGCAGTCCCTGGAGCTTCACGTCACCATCAAATAGCCATGCCGTAATGAACAAGCCATCACCACAGGCATTCGTGAAAGCCTCATCAACCAGTGGCCACACAGCAACGTGGTCCGGGTCAGCTCCCACAATCGGCGCACGACGCTGGCACTCATCGTACCAGCCGCCATAAACGCAAGCGTTGCAATGTGGGGCCTTGATTAGCAGCCGTCCAGCAGTCTCGTTGTCCGTTTGCATCGTTCACTCCAGTAATTTTGGTCTGTGGTGACAGCGGGTCAGTCACCTGGGTAATTGCTTCGTGATTCGAGAAGGCGGCTGAAGAGCGCCCTTAATGTGTCCCGGTGTCCCGATCTGGTGGTTTCATTCATGATATTGATAGGTTGAATCGGGACACCCCCCTGTCCCGGTCCTCCTTGTCCTCCCTATCAATCGGGACAGTCGGGACACCATCGGGACACCCCCCTGTCCCTATATAACTAATTAATAATATTATTATTATATAGGAAGAAGGACACCGGGACAGGGGATATACCCTAGAGGCGGTCAAGGCGCACCTCCTGGTTGTCGATCTTCTCGTCTTTCCAGGGTTCGCCGTAAACCGCATCTTCGGGGGGTAGTCGGTATTTCTGGTTCAACGCCTTCGCCAGCTCGGCCTTATCCACCATTCTGTACACGAGCTTTTTAGTGGCCTCGTATCCCTTGCCCGTAACCTTGCTCAATTCAGAGATGCTCATCGGTTTCCCGGCATCTATCAGCGCTTCTCGAATCTTTCGGCGCTCGTGAGTCAGATCGACTTCCGCGGCATCTCCGATCCAGCGCCAAAGCCCGGTCTCATTGTCGAACAGCAGCGCGGCCCTTTGTGCCTCAATGTCCCGGCCGCTAACCTCCAGGGTCCCGTCCGCATTGGCCCGGCTTTCACGCTTCAAAATCATCACGGTATCGGCGCACGCCGTCAGTCCCGTGCTTCCCGAAATCTGGTCGTAGGAGTCCTCTCCCTTCTCTTTTCGTGTGTGGTGAACCACGACCACAGCGATTCCATACTGGCCTGCGAGTAGCTGAAACCCCTCAAGGTCCTTGTAGTCTCTCTCATAGATCGGCTCGTTACGGACCTTCTGCGGCCGCAGCTTGAACAGCGTGTCGATCACGATGAGTTTTGCCGTCTCATGGTTTTCTTCGAGCCAGTTATGCAGGTGGTCCAGACCGTCTGGCTCTTTCTTGGAGTCGGTAAGGGGTGGCCACTGGTTTGCGAAAAAGGCCGACTCGGGTGCCGGGGCACCGCACAGCATCTTTGCCATGCGGCTCCGAAACCGTCGCGGCGTGTCCTCAAGGGCGAGATGTAAGACCGCCCCCGTCCTTGGCGCAAATCTACCGAGGGCAAGGTCTCCTCGAGAAATTGCCAGCGAAAGGCCATGAACAAACCAGCTTTTCCCGACCTTCGCAGGTCCAGCGAGCATACAGAGCCCTTCACAGAGTAGGCCAGGAATAATCCATTGGGGTTCCGGTAGGTCTTTACTCATGAGTTCGGAGAAGCTGATGATTGGCGGGCCGGTCCTGGGAGGTTTCCACTCTGCCGCCTGAGATGCGAACTCAAGCACTTTCTGCCGGGCGGCCTCTTCGCCGTGGTCCCGCACGTAATCGCTGAGGTCATATCCCTTGGACTTCCCCAGGGGAGGCAGGACTAGGACCTTTTGGGCAACGCCCTGGAGGGACTGCGCTATCGCTTGGACGTAATCCCGGCTCGGCTCGTCGTTGTCTGGAAGCAGCCAAACAATTCGGTCCTTGAGGATCAGGTGTGCGCCGTCACGTTCCGATGCGGCCCAGCCGTTCGCGCCGCCGAAAGACGTTGTCCCAGGGAAACCAAGATGAGTCGCCGTGTCTGCATCCTTCTCGCCCTCAACCCACAGAATAGGCTCTGACGGTGACGCTTTGAGAATGCGGGGGATGTTGTACAGGATTCGCTTGACGCCCTTGAGGCCCAAAACCCATTTCCCAGCGGAGTTCCTGGTGAACGGTCTAAACGGTTTTTGCTCATCGGGCGTAGGTCGGAATCGGCACACCTTGAAAGCGAGCTCTCCATCCGGCTTGATGTAGTCATAGACGGTGACTGCGTCCTCAAGGCGAAGAGTCCTCTTTTCCGGCGGAGGCTCAGCTGTTTCGATTCTTGCGAGTTTTGCAAGCTCGTTCACGGCGGTCTTGAAATCGCATTCGTGAATTCGCTGGTGCACAGCGATCACGTCCCAGACATGACGCCCGTTGTTCGGCACGCACCCGGCATGACACACCCCCCAGCGGTATTTTACCTCGAATGAGGGAGTCTTATCGTTATGGAACGGGCAGAAGCTATGTCCCTGGTCTCGATAGTGGTCCGGGAAATGCTCTTGGAAATAGTCACGAAAACCTATTTTGGCCTTGATTTCATCGACCACTTGAGATACCGTCTCTTTAGACATTTACTAATTCCTGATTGAGCCCGGCATCCGCAGCCGGGTTTTTGTTTTGTCAATTACGCCGCGGCCCCGTCCTGATGCCGTATCCCGGGTTGGCAATCAACCGGTTCCGTGGCCGCGGCGATACGCACCCATTCGGCGGGGTCCACCGGGTCCCAAACAGGGCGGTCCTGGTCATCCCAGTGGTGCACCGGCGCGCATCCGTTGAACCAGAGATGCCAGACACGCCAAACGGGAATCCCGCTGTGAACGGCAATCTGTTCGATGGTCATGGCCGCTGTCATTGGTTTGCCCCAGGGGAGACGGGCTGCATCAATTCATGGAACGATTCCCCGAAATAGCGTTCCAGTGCAGCGCGAATGCGGACATTCACCATCTCAGGGTTAGGTCGCCTGTGTTCCAGAATGCTGATAATCGACCGCGAGTACAGAATTGCTGTCCCCAATTCGGTCTGCGTCAGGCCCCGTTGGCGTCGTAGGAATTCAAGTCGTGTCATTGGGTCGTCTCCGATCTCACGGTTACAGGACACTGTAACCTAATGGGGTTTTAAAAAACGCTAATCACTCGACCGATATACGCGGCGCATCACCGACAAATACCTCACGAGTTCGGTGATGGTACGCGACACATTGAAAATGATTATAGGTCGCGGCCAACCTAGGCCAGGCGTTTCAAACAGCACATCTCCCCTAATCAACTCAACGATAAACCCCTCAAGGGCGTGGTCTGTCAGATGGTCGGCAAATGGGTCCATCCGCAGCACACCAGTTTTCGGCAAATATCTCGCGAGCAGGAACCATTCGTGCTCTAATGACCAATCCGTTTCTACCTCATTGGTTGAGGGGTCAATTTCGATTTTTATGGAGTTGAGGATCTGGTTCCACCCGTCTCTCACGGTCGCGATGCATGTTCTGACGCGACCAGGATTCAAACCGAGGTCGTTGAGTTCCACTCCCATTATAACTAACGCCGCATCCTCCAAGGGGAAACGGCGCGCGCTGCCTCTGCCGTCAGCCGGTACGCTGGTTTCACCTACCGTTCCCTGAACGACATAACTCAAAATCCGCTTGCTGACTCGTTTTCCAGTCATCTCCTCCAACAAAAACCTCATGGCTGCGGGCGTTATTGCCTGCTGACCGAACAACTCTGTGATTGGAAAACGTTTCACTGTCATGGAACCCTGTAATATTTGAACACGGGGAAGATGTCAAGAATTTTTCGGTACCTCCAATATTCCGCAGAGTTAAGCGGTACGTTTGGACTGAGCACGGCCGCCCGAGAAGCCCCCTGACCGCCCCCACCCGTGAGGTAGGGGAAGGCAAGGCCCCCGCCGAGATCGTGCGTCTCCGTGGCTCTCACGAAGCTAACGCGCGGTCTGGGCATCCCCCGGGCCAGCACCGTGTGACACGCCTCCCGGACAATGCTTTGCGCCTTCCTTTCGAGAAAATCTAACCTACCCTTGATTTCTCATTACCTACATGGTAATGTATTTTCGTGCTTAAGCGTTCTATAGGTTAGGGAGTCGTGGACATTACCTATAAGACGAACAAGATGCGGAAGGTCTTCAATTCGGGAAAGAGGCTCGTTCAGGAATATGGCGCGGAGAGGGCAAAGAAGGTCATGATGCGCCAGGATCTCTTACGGGCCGCGCCTAACTTGGCTCAAGTCGATGCACGCCCCCCAACGCGGCGGCATGAACTGAAGGGAAATCGCAAGGGTCAATTCGCCGTGGACCTGACAGGCAACTACCGGCTCGTGTTTGAGCCCAGTCACGATCCTCTACCCCGGAAAGCGGATGGAGGCTTGGACCTGGAGCGCATCACCGCGATCACGATCCTATCAGTGGAGGATTATCACAATGATTAGCCAGTCAAGAAACGAATACCGGCCGGATTACGCGACTTCTCCCGGGGAGATCCTTGAAGAAACTCTGGACGCCCTGGGGATCAAAAAGAAGGATT
>JBMOME010000151.1:0-12104 GCA_049323095.1 Thermodesulfobacteriota bacterium | reverse complement strand
TCATCAAGAATCTTAAGCTCGTTTATCATCTTGCGAATCTCGGGGACAGCAAGACTCTCGCGATACATCCTTATTCTTCCCAGTATGTTGCCTTCACTGCGGAGGCTCGTCAGATGCTCTCCATAAGCCCGGAGATGATCCGAGTGTCAGTGGGCATCGAGCACATCGACGACATTATTGCGGACTTTGAGCAGGCCCTGGCAAAGGTTTAGCAAGAGCCTGGAGTTTGAGGGCCCGCATGAGTATTGCGGAAAGGAATGCTCATCACCGACGTGCGATAGGCAGTTGGGAGGAACCGGGGGGCGATCCTGGTGAAGCGCCACGAAACGTCCAGCCGAGAATGTGGATTCCACGGTTGACAACATCCACAACTTCTCGATAAGATTACTATAGTATTGAATGTCTGTGAGCCTTCGCACAGAAGCAAGAGGAGGAGAATCGCTGCTGCGGGGCAGCGTCACGGACGAGCGTCCGGTTCTCTGGAAGGCATCGTCCCCAAACCACTGAACATTGTGCCCGACTTTTCGAATTCGGAAGACTGACTAATTACTATGGGGGAAGTTCGGCATGAGACGTGGATTGATTGCGTTTATCCTCGTGGCCGCTGCAATCGCAGGAATTGTCTTCTTGTCGGTCTGGGCAGTGACGAGGAAACCGCCCGATCACCAGTCCGCCGAGCCTCCGACACTTCACACCAGCTATACCAAGTATCAATTTGACCACTCCGGCCGAACCGTTCACTTCGGGATTCAACCCTTATGGATGCCTGCTGGAAACATCGCGGAGGTCATGAGCCGCGATGCTATCCTTACTCAAGAGCTCGATAAGCTTGGGCTAACCATCCGTTTCCACGCATTTCTCAAAGGGGACGACATCACCTTTTTCGTCAAGAAGGGGGACCTTCAGGGAGGGATGGTCGGCGACGTACCCGCGCTCCTAGCCGCGGCCGCGTTGGACATCCTCATTCCTGCAGCCACCCATCAGGGATTCGATCATATCGTGGCAAGTAGAGAGCTGTTGGTAAAGGATCTCAAAGGAAGACGAATCGGCTACCCATACGGCTCCGTCTCCCATCGCACATTACTGGAAGCGCTGGCTTCCGATGGAGTGACGGAAGACCAGGTTTCCTTGATACCTCAAGAAGTTACCGACCTTCCGGACGCTCTTGCCGGAGGGTTCATTGATGCCTTTGCCGCGTGGGAACCTGCCACGATGGCAGCCTTGAGCAGGGTGCCGACCGCATCGGCCATTCATCGCAGCCGGCATCTGGGATTGGTTTATTTCACGAGAGAATTCGCAACTGATCATTCTGAGGCGATGCGCTGGATCCTGGCGGCCGAAATCCGGGCGGTAAAATGGCTTACAGCCGAAAGAGATAACCTGGCTCGATCCTGCAAATGGGTCGCCGAGAGAAGCCAAGGGCGAGGTACCGAGAACCTTGTCATGTCGCCGGACAAATGCTCCGCAGCAATCGCAGAACTCGGTCAAATGCAGTTTGTATTGGTGATTCCCGAACGCGACTTTCGTGCGGGCGGATACCTAGAGAGGGAGTTCGAATTCCTAAAGTCTTTGGGGAAGATATCTTCGACGGTCGCGTGGACGGACGTGAGGAGAAAGCTCGACCGTTCCATCATGACCGAGATTCTAGCCAATCCGTTGAAATACCGTGTTGACGAATTCAGGTACGAGCTGGGGGGCGACTGATGATAAGGGATAATGCGGTGAAGTCTGGGCGGTCCCATCCGAGTGGCGCCATGCGCTTGCGCTGGAAGCTCGTGATCGGATTCGGACTGGTTTTCGGAATCACCTTGGTGCTTCTGTTTGCAGCCACCATGTGGGGCATCCCGTTCACGCACTATTCGGGCACGTATGCTGCCGACCGATCTGAGGCAATCAGGAACCTGAGTACGGTGGCCGATCTCAAGAAACAGGGGCTGCTCCGTTGGCTCGACGAGCGCAAGAACAACGCGCTGCGGATTTCCAAGGACGAGTTCGTGCGATCCTCTGTTGTACGGCTAGCCCAATCGGTTCAAGAGAAAACCGAACAGGGCAAGTCGGCCCAAGAAATCCGGGAAGAGTTGCTTCGCGACCCCGCCTCAGGAGGACTTGTCCGGTACCTCAATGTCGTAAGGCATACCCACAAAGTGTTCCGGAAGATAGAGGTAGCGGACGCGCGCACAGGTCTCATCTTGGTTTCAACGGACCAAGCTGTTCAAAGAACTCTCTCTCCTGAATGGTCCTTTGTCGAACGCATGGTAAGCTCGGGTCAGGACTTGGTCATGGAAGTCAAGAAAGACCCTGTGACGGGCGTTGCCAACCTGGTCGCGTCTCATGCGTTTGTTGCACCAGTCGCGGGAACTGCCCATGAACGCAAAGTACTGGCCGCGATAACCTTGTATATCAATACCGATGACTTTCTCAACCCGCTGCTTCAGACCGGTGGCGGGCTAGGAAACAGCGGTGAAGTGGTGTTGGTTGATCAAGGCGGTCGGATTCTCATGTCTCTGAAGCATCGGCCGATTGATGCAGCCGAAGCTCAGATCTTGGAGTACCGAATCGCGGCAAGACCGGCAGCACTGGCGGCACAGGGCAAAGAAGGGATTGCGTTAGCTTTGGATTATCGTGGCGTTCCTGTGGTGGCTGCGTACCGGCACGTGACCGTGACGCCTGAGGAAGGCTGGGGACTTGTAGTGAAGATGGATCAGGACGAGGTGTTCGCCCAATTGTGGAATCACGTTTTCTTCCTTACTCTGATCGGCTTTGTCGGCCTCATTGGATCGGGGATTGCCGCGACGTGGATGGCGGGCAAAGTGGCTCGACCGGTTGAGAACCTTTCCGCTGCCGCTCAAGCAGTGGCTCAGGGTGACTTCGATGTGAAAGCGCGATCGGACGGGTCGCGGGAGCTCCAAGTTCTTTCCCAAGCATTCAACTCGATGGTCCAACGGATTGGGGACTGGCATACAAATCTCACCGAAGAGGTCCAAGCTCGGACACATGCGCTTCAAGAGAGCGAAGAGAGGCTTGGTCTTGCCCTGAAGGGCGCTCAATTGGGGCTTTGGGATTACAGTCCTCAGACCGGCGAAGTAGTGCGCGATCAACGGGCGGCGGAAATATATGGATATGGCATCGATGAAGTGAAGCCCACAATCGAACTATGGGAAAAGAGCATCCATCCTGCGGACCGGCTCAGAGTCACCAAGGCTTTTCAAGAACACTTGGAGGGCGTTACTCTTTCTTATGATGAAGAGTACAGGATCGTCACTAAATCCGGCCAAGAGAAGTGGGTCATGTCTCGAGGCAAGACTGTTGCTGGAGACGCGGACGGTAAACCCGCCAGGGTTACCGGGACACTCATGGATATTACAGCTCGAAAGATGGCCGAAGAAGAAATCGTGCGAGCGCGGGATGAATGGCAGCGGACTTTTGACGCGGTGCCGGAATTAATCATGATTCTGGATCGGCAGCGTCGCGTCGTACGGGCGAACAGGGCGACAGCCGAGGCACTGGGAATAAGCCGCGAGGAGCTTATGGGCGGACAATGCTTTCAATCGCTCCACTGCAAGCAAGCGCCTCCGGAGTTCTGTCCCTTTACAAAAATGCTTGCCGATGGGAAAGGTCATTCGTCCGAATGCTTTGAAGAGAAACTCGGAGGGTTCTTTGAAATCACGGTATCGCCGCTGAAGGATTCCAATGACAACATCGTGGGAGCGGTGCAGATTGCTCGCGACATCACGAAGTCAAAGAGCCTTCAAGAACAGCTCGTCCGGGCTCAAAAGATGGAGGCGGTCGGCAACTTGGCCGGAGGCATCGCGCACGACTTCAACAATATCCTTCAGGTGGTGATGGGGTACACCGAGCTTTTGCAGACCGATAAGAGCGAGGACAATCCCGACCGCGCGGATCTCGAAAGAATTAGGGATGCTGCGAAAAAAGGGGCTGATTTGGTCAAGAGACTCTTGACCGTCAGCCGGAAAGTAGAACCGGAATTCAGGCCTACCAATCTGAACCAGCTCGTGGATAATCTGGAGAAATTGCTGACCCGTACCATCCCAAGGACAATTACTATTCAGCAACGCCTGCAAGACGGGCTTCGGCCTGTGAACGCGGATCCGGCTCAGATCGAACAAGTCCTTCTCAATCTTGCCATCAACGCCAGAGACGCGATGCCTGACGGTGGCACATTGACCATTGAGACCGCTAATGTGGAGCTGGATCAAGAGTACTGCGAGACGCACCTGGAAGTGAGTCCAGGGCGATATGTGCTCCTCACGGTGTCAGACTCGGGCCTCGGGATCGACAAGCAGACTTTGGCACGCATTTTCGAGCCCTTCTTCACGACTAAGAAGGCCGGCGAAGGGACCGGTCTGGGGCTCGCTATGGTGTACGGCATCGTAAAACAGCATGGAGGCCAAATCACCTGTTACAGCGAACCGCGCAGAGGCACGACTTTCAGAATCTATCTTCCCACATTAGAAACGGAGACGGAACTATCCGCTCCGGAACAGACCGTATCCCCTCAAGGAGGCACAGAGACCATTCTCCTGGTGGACGATGAGGAGCATATCAGGGATTTAGGCGAGAGGATCCTTGCCCGATCCGGTTACACAGTCATCACGGCGGCCAACGGCCGGGAGGCCTTGGACTTGTACAACAGGTATGATGAAATCTCCTTGACTATTCTAGACGTGATAATGCCCGAGATGGACGGGACGCACTGCCTGAAAGAGATTCTTAGGCTGGACCCCGCAGCCAGGGTACTCATGGCAAGCGGGTATTCCCCGAACGGTCAAACAAGAGAGACCTTGGAGCTGGGGGCAAAGGGGTTTGTCACCAAACCTTATGACGCAAAGCAGTTGCTCCGGCTCGTCCGCGAAGTGTTGGATAACACCTGAAATCCATCCGCATATAGTATAATAGCCTCTGTTCTTAATAGGCCAAAATCCAGCGGAAGCTGCTATATTAATCACCAACATGTTGGTACGGCGTGCAGACCTGGGCGATAGGAGGCCGGCCTTTGTAGGTATGAAGCACGACCCAACTCGTGATCGAACGAACAGCTTCGCAGACAATCACGTGTTTGTCTTGAACCCCCGAACAAGGCCAAGATCGGTCGGAAGCGCTTGTAAATGAACCTAAATTGGAGTTGGCGGAAGTGAGCGAACAATTGGGAGAGGATATTCGCGAACGTGAAGAACTCCGGCGGCTCCTGCAAGAGGAGAGGGACACCTTCAGGCGTTACCTCGATGTTGCAGGAGTAATAATTGTGGCTTTGGATAGAGCAGGTTGTGTGAACCTCATCAACAAGAAGGGCTGCGAAATACTGGGCTATCCGTGTGAAGAAATTCTGGGCAAGAATTGGTTCGAGGATTTCGTTCCTCAACGTGAACGAGAACAAGTCCACAGAGTTTTCCTGCAGATAATTGGAGGGCACGCGGACCCTGTAGAATACTATGAAAACGCGGTGTTGACAAAATCCGGAGAAGAACGGCTGATCGCCTGGCACAACACGTGGCTGCCTGATGAAACGGGAGCGTTCATCGAATCGTTGAGTTCAGGCGAGGATATCACTGACAAGAGGCTGGCAGAAGAGCGTGCCAAACAGACTCAGGAGCGACTGGAACTCGCCCTCGAAGGATCGGAGCTGGGCTTGTGGGATTGGAGCGTTCCCACCGGAAGAGCGGTTTGGAGCGGACAAACGTGGCAAATGCTTGGATACGCTCATGGAGAGATCCAAGAAGACCTTCGCCACTGGAGGTCATTAGTTCATCCCGATGATTGGCCACAGGTGGCCGAGGCTTTCAATGGGCATCTCCAGGGACGCCTGGACTCGTACGCGTGCGATTATCGTATGAAGGCCAAGTCCGGAGAATGGAGATGGGTCCAGTCGAGAGGAAGAGTTGTCCAGTTCGATAGCGAAGGCAAACCCTTGCGGTTCGTGGGCACAAATCTCGACATAACCGATCGCAAGCGCGCAGAGCAGGAGCTGAAGGAGCAGACCCGACTGAGCCAAGTGCTGCTTGACGCCTTTCCCTGTGTCGCTTTGCTTCTGAGACCTCACACCCGTGAAATTGTTGCGTCCAACAAGGCCGCGAAAGAAGTCGGAGCTGTGCCGGGCGCGTGTTGTTACGCCACCTGGGGCCAGCGCGAGGATCCCTGTCCGTGGTGCCTCGCGCCTGAGCTGTGGGCTACTGGTGAAGCGCAGCATTTGGAAGTCGAAGGACTGGGGATTATCTGGGATGCACACTGGATTCCGGTGGACGAGGACCTGTACATGCACTTCGCGTTCGACATCACCGAACGAAAGCGTTCAGATCAGGAACGGGACGACTTGAGAGCCCAACTTCTTCAGGCGCAGAAGATGGAGGCCATCGGAACGCTGACCGGGGGCATTGCGCATGATTTTAACAACTTGCTCACCATCATGAACGGCTATGCCGAGATGCTGCTCCTGGACAAGACTGAGGATGATCCGAGCTACGACGACCTCCAGAAGATAATTCAGACCGGCCGCAAGGGGGCCGAAATGGTTCAGAGGCTTCTCGCATTCAGCAGACAAGGCGAGATCAACCCTCAGCCCATGGATGTGGGTGGCCTAGTACACGAGACGGAGAAGCTACTGAAAAGAACACTCCCCAAGATGATCGAAATCGAGACAATCGTGGCGGAAGAGGTGGGAATTATCAATGCTGATGCCGGACAAATTGAGCAGGTGATCATGAACCTGTGTATGAATGCGAAAGAAGCGATGCCAGAGGGCGGCAGGCTGACGATTGAAGTGAGAAATTCAACTCTTGAGGAGGACTACTGTCGATCGTACCTCGGAATCAAACCCGGAGACTATGTGCTCCTCGCGGTTTCGGACACAGGCAAAGGCATGGATCAAGAGACGATGCGTCGCATCTTCGATCCATTCTTCACAACCAGAGGCTGGGATTCACGTAAGGGAACGGGTCTTGGGCTCTCGCTCACCAAGGGACTCGTGGAACAGCATGGTGGTTGGATCACTTGCTACAGCGAGCCTGGGTTGGGCACCACTTTCAAGGTCTACCTTCCGGTAATGAAAGAGTCGGAACAACTCGAAGAGCCCGAACGAGCTCCTGCCTCCGCGGTCGGTTCCGAGACCATCCTATTGGTAGACGACGAAGAGCATGTACGCGACCTCGGTTCCCGGCTTCTTGCTCGCTCCGGTTACACCGTGACCACTGCGAGAAACGGGAGGGAGGCGCTGGAGATTTACGCCAATGATCAGGCGAGCATTTCTTTGGTCATCCTGGATCTAATCATGCCTGAAATGGGGGGAAGCAAGTGCCTTGAAGAGCTTCTCAAGATCAATCCCGAGGTAAAGGTGATCATCTCAAGTGGATATTCGCTGGGAACTCAGGAGAGAAGCACTGTTGCCGCCACGGCCAAAGCCTTTGTCGACAAACCCTACGAAATGCAACAGCTTCTAAGCACCGTGCGTGAAGTCCTCGATGGGCCATAAGCCCAAGTCGAAGTGGCCCGTAGGATGTGGTGAGCGAAGCGAACCGCATCAATCGCGGCTTTGGAGACCGGTAACGGTCCTATTAAGAGCGAAGAGTTGAACCAGTCGAGTTGAAGCCGCTCATCCTGGGACAGTTTGCGTTAGTGCCGCTTGACCAGGCTCGTCGCATCAAACGAGAGAAGACCTCGACCGATGCGGTTCATTGTATTCACCGCATCCTACGGGCTGCCCGTCAACACCTAGCACGGAAATGAATTTGCGAAGGGACTTAGCAATGTCCGCACTGGAAGTAACCCACCTCGACGTATTGCACAACATAGAGCAGTCAATCCTAGCCGTGCACAGACAACGCTTTGAACTATCCGATTATGACGTCATGCGAGCTCTTGACGCGCTAATTGCGATTTACCGGGCTGAATCACGAGGCCACGTGCCGAAGCAGGCCAAGCTCGAAGATCCGGAGGCCATGATATTCGAGCGGGTAAGAGCCGTTTGCGAATGGCGAATAGGAAGGGCGGAAATGCCCACTGGTTGCGAACTGGTATCGGGACCCGAGTATGGTGTTGATGAGATCCTTGACTGTTTGAGAAAGGTTCGCAAATCGGTTGATCGCTGGAACAAGCAGGGAGGCCCACAAGGCTATCTGAGCTTCGTCTCCGAGTACGTGTGACTATTCAGGCGGTTGAGGTCGCCTCACTCGTTCGATCGACGTGTCGGTAGTCAACTTGTAGGATACAGTGACCCCGGTTCACGCTGGATGACCGCATCATTCGAGGTTTTCGGGGCCATCGAGGCGGTTCGTCCCGCGCAGAACGAGGGATTCACCACACCCTACAATGGCTCCGGTGGGACGGGCGTCTTGCCCGTCATGCCTGCGAGGGCAGGGCCGCGGCCGGAATAGACAAGCGGGACGCCTGTCCCACCGAAATTAAGTGCACCTTCATCCTAAGCGTGTTAGCCAAGAATACGGATCTGTCACGTCACGAGATCGATATCAATAGATCGATTTGGGACCGGTTCGCATAACCGACTTGAAGTCCGGCTCCAGGCCTGACATGCGGCACGCGTGAGAAATGCGCCGGCATTCAGGACAGAGCTTTTGGTCGAATTCGTACCCGGGAACCGCGATGCTTTTGCCCACGTGCTTGATGAAGATTCTCGGGAGGAAATAAACCCCGCAACCTTCACACTGCTCCATCTTGATGCGGTTGATCGTGGTTCCACACATGAGGAGCAGGCGCTCGTCTCCCAAATCCTCCAATTGCAGAGCGCCCGTTGGACAGATGTTGACGCACGCGCCACATCCGATGCAGTGCGGTAAGCCATGCACATAATCTTTCAGCACCAGTGAACTTTCGCCCGCGTGGTAGAATCTTATCGCTGACACTCCGAGTTTCTCGGTGCAGACTTCCACGCATTTCCCGCATCGCTCGCATATGTCACAACGAAGGCAACGCCGCGCTTCTTCCTGGGCCGCCTTTTCGTCCAGCCCGAGTTCAACCTGCGCGAAGGTGGTTATCCGCTTCTTCAAATCGATGAGCGGTATTTCCTGGCGCTGGATGAAGGCTTTTTCGCGGTAATTCATTCGGATGGGTTTCACCATGCGTCGCGGGCGAGGTACCTTACGAATTTCCAAAGGCTCGCCTCTCAAGTACGCGTGGATTCCCCACGCGGCTCTCTTTCCTGCACCAATGGCTGCAACGACCGTTGCAGGTCCGCTCACCGCATCGCCACCGGCGAACACGTCAGAGATGTTCGTCTGGCAACTGATCGGGAGTGCTTCGATGGTCGCCTTGCGTGAAAGCCCGATCTCACCCAATCCGGGGTAATCCTGCACGTGCGGAATCTGGCCGATGGCCGCAATTACCGCGCCCACAGGCATCCTGTATTCAGACCCTTCAATGGGGATCGGCCGACGCCGGCCGCTGTCGTCAGGCTCGCCAAGGGTGGCCATAACGCATTCGATTGCTTCGAGTTTGTTCTTCTTCCCGTGGATAGCCACGGGGATCGTCAACTGGTGGAAGTGCACCCCTTCTTCCGCGGCTTGAATGATCTCTTCGAAGTGCGCGGGCATTTCCGACCGCGTGCGGCGGTAGAGAATGCTGACAGTTCTGCATCCCAGACGTACGCAAGTCCTCGCCGCGTCAATGGCCGCGTTGCCTCCTCCCACAATCGCCACGTTATCCGCCGGCTTTTTCCTCTTGCCGAAGGAGACGTCTTTCAGAAAGGTCAGCACATCGATTACCTGCGGAAAATCGGTTTCTCCGGGAATCGCGAGTCTGCCGCTCTTCCACGCGCCGATCCCCAGGAAAAAGGCCTTGTAACCGTCCTTTCTCAGATGGTCTAGGGTAAGGTCTTGGCCGACCGGCGTGTCTACCTTTATGTCCACGCCCATTGCCGCAATTGCGTCGATTTCCCTGCGCACGAAATCTCTTGGGAGACGGTATTCGGGAATCCCGGTCACCAGCATACCGCCCGGTTCGTTGAAAGCTTCAAACACCGTAACCTTGTATCCTTCCCACGCAAGAAAGTAGGCGGCAGTCAGGCCCGCGGGACCGGAGCCGATCACCGCGACCTTCTCCTTGAGATCGGCCTTCGGTGTGGGAATGGTGTAGCCTGTCCCCTGCTCCATCACCACTTTTGCTGCGAGCCCTTTGAGGTCCTTTACGCAGAGCGCTTTATCCAAATACCGCCGCTGACACCAGGATTCACAAGGGTTCGGGCACACGAGCCCGCAGACCCAAGGAAAGGGATTGTCTTCGCGGATGAGTTCTACCGCTTCGTCGTAACGACCCTGACCAATGAGCGCAATGTATGACGGGACATCAATTCCGGCAGGGCAATTGAGCTGACAGGGTGCGGAAGATTCTCTTTTGAGCCCATCCGCGTCATACACAATGTGACTGTTGTCAGCAGCCGGTCCGGGCGGAAACAATAAGTTGTCGTTCATATTCGGCTCCGAAGCAGGAAATACTTCAAATCACAAACTGAGGTCACAGCGGGTCATCGATGGGGCTTTGCGGTTGGTAGGATGGGCGTCTTTCCAGGTGCGACCCGCTGTTGACCTCTCGATGATCGGCCTGATCATAAATGCGAGGTATCTTCAGGCCGTCCGATCACAAGGATCTTGTTACCCTGCCGGTTGCTCTTCCGGTCATTTCCAAAGATTCCGCGTACCTTTTCCGCAGAAGGTCTGAAGCCTGGTGCACAGGGCCGAAATGTAGGCACTGGGTCAGGCATCCGGTAACGCACGCCGGCTTGAGGCCGCGATCCACGCGATCCATGCAGTAATCGCACTTGACGACCTTGCCGGTTTCAGGGTTCCACTGGGGAACTCCCCACGGGCACGCGGCTATGCAGCACTTACAGCCGATGCACAAGCTTTGATCCACGAAAACAATGCCGTCCTTGGGCCGCTTCTGAATCGCTCCGGTAGGGCAAACGTGCGCACAGAACGGATTCTCACAATGGAAACAGGGCAGGAAATGGTAGTCCATCCGAAGGGTGCTGCTCCTTACCCGTGGACCGATCTCGATGATTCTGCACAATCTCGGTCCAATGGGCAGGTTGTTCTTCATCTTGCAATGAAGTTCGCAACTGTAGCAGCCGATACAGCGTTCTGAATCGTGGTACAGGTGCAGGCGATTCAAATCTCCTTCTTCCATAGGAATCAGATGTGGGGATACCGACATAATTGCCTCCGTTTATCTAGGGCACGCCCCGCATTTGGTACTCGCTGCGGAGCGATTGCTGACCGTTTCAACCCGTCCCATGAACCCTGTCTGAGGCGGCCGTCTTTCCGCCGGCATATACGCCGCCGGCAGTAGGCCAAGCATGGGCACTCGGGGTTTTGGTTATTTCGATACCTTCTCCACGGTAACGAAGCACTCTTGCATGGCCGCGCTGCCGCCCACGTAGTCGGTTGCAAAGTTCTGCAATTCCGAATCGCTCAGACCGACCGCGTAGGCGTACCGCTGGGCCTTCGCCCGCTTGCCGAATGCATGCGGTAAGTAAGCAGCTTCCGGGTGAATCGCTTCCGTGGTGTAGGCAATGGCTGTACCCGAGCCCGTGTCGCTGGACACCAGGACAAGGTCTCCGTCTTTGATGCTTAGGAATTCCGCAACCTTCTTATTGATCCAGATGGGATGGTCGGGTAGCACCTCTTTCACGTATTTGTTGTTGCTCAATGAGCCCTGAGTGTACAGGGCGTTTCTGCCAATTATGAGCCGCAACTTGCCTTCGGGAACCTGGATTGGCTCGTACGGCGGAAGCGACGGCAACCCGGCTTCTTCCATTTTGGCCGAAATCACTTCGATCTTCTTGGAAGGCGTCTTGATCTTGAGGCCTGTGTCGCGGTCGTACCAGATCTTTTCCTTGGCCAGGTTGACCACTCCGGTCTTGCCGAACTGAGACAGCTCGATTCCGGCTTCAGAGAGCTTCCACTGATTGTATTCATCGATGTCTTTGTAGAAGAACTTCTCGCCGAACCCCAGGCGATCGGCCAACTCTTTGAAAATCTGCCACGCGGGCTGCGTATCAAACCGGGGTGGCACCACGGTGCGCCGCAGGGCCAGGATCGGCTTGAGACCCTTGCGTTCCTGGATGGGATCCCCGCGCTCTA
>JBMOME010000150.1:0-12128 GCA_049323095.1 Thermodesulfobacteriota bacterium | reverse complement strand
GGGCGAGTTGGCTGTGCAATTGTCACAGGCAAACAATGAAGGGCATGTTCATGGGCATTCCAGTACCTGGCTCTGGCGAGTAATTGCTCAGGCGGACGAAACGCAGTTCAACGCGGCGGAACAGCATATTCTCCAGGGAATAAGCCGACTCGAGGAGCTGGGCCTGCCCGCTTTCTATGGCCTAAGCTATTTCTGGCTCGGAGAGCTCCAGTCCGTCTGGGGCCGCCAAGAAGATGCCTTGAACCACCTGCAAAAGGCCGAAGGGATATTCCAGGAGATCGGCATGGAATACTGGCCGGGCAAGACGCAAGCGCTTTTGGCGGGGCTGCAACCACAGGTTCCTGCGCGGTAGGACCGGCATCCTGCCGGTCGTTTCAGACATCCTAACGGCCGTGTAGGTCAATCAGTGTCACGCGGTTTCCTGGCGGGGGGTAAGCAGATGAAATGCCGGAACTGTCACTTCGAAAATCCCCTAGGAATGAAGTACTGTGGAGGATGCGGCGCCGAACTGACACTGATCTGCCCCAATTGCTCTGCCTCAAATCCTCAACAGTTCAAGTTCTGCGGCGAGTGCGGGCAGAATTTGACCCCCTTAGCTGACCCCTCGGCGCCCCGAGACCTTTCCTTTGATGAAAAGCTTGCCAAGATTCAGAAATATCTGCCCGGGGGCCTGACTGAAAAGATCCTGTCTCAAAAAGACCGGATAGAAGGAGAGCGGCGACACGTCACCATCATGTTCGTTGACATGAAGGGATTCACGCCGCTTGCCGAAAAGCTTGGCCCTGAAGAAACTTTCTCGCTCATGGACAAGGTCTTCGAGCTCATAATCCATAAGGTCCACGAGTACGAGGGCACAGTAAATGAATTGAGAGGTGATGGGGTCTTGGCATACTTTGGTGCTCCCATTGCCCTGGAAGACGCTCCTCAGCGAGCCATCAGATCGTCCCTGGCTATCCATAGAGAACTGACCCGCTTCAACGACAAGCTCAAGAATGAGAAGAACATCCCGCCGGTGCTCGTGCGTATCGGTATCAACTCCGGGCCGGTGGTAGTGGGAACTGTAGGAAACGATCTTCGGGTCCAGTTCACGGCCGTTGGCGACACGATCAACATGGCCGCGAGGATGGAGCAGCTCGCGGAGCCGGGGACCACGTATGTCACAGAAGATACGTTCAAGCTGACTGAGGGGCTCTTTCGCTTTGAGGCCCTGGGAGAAAAGGAGATCAAGGGCAAAGAAAAGCCTCTAAGGGTCTATCGAGTGATTGCCCCGAGCACGAGAACGACTCGGTTCGACGTAAGTGCCGAACGCGGCTTGAGTCGATTCATTGGCCGGGAAAGGGAACTTGAGCTTCTGATAGACGCGTTTGAAAGAGCGAAGGCAGGGAGAGGTCAGGCGGTCTCCATCATGGGGGAGGCGGGGGTCGGAAAGTCCCGGCTCTTGTATGAGTTCAGGAAGGCAGTAGCAAATGAAGAAGCTACTTTTCTTGAAGGAAAATGCCTGTCCTATAGCCGCGGAGTCGCGTATCACCCCATCATAGATATTCTGAAGTCATCTTTTGCAATAGAGGATGGAGAACCAGACTCAGGCATCGCCGGGAAAGTCAAAAGAGGGCTTTCTATATTGGGGATCGACGAAGCGCCGACGCTCCCATATCTCCTTGAGCTCCTTTCGGTGAAAGAGAGCGGTATCGACCAAATCTCCATGAGCCCCGACGCGAAGAAGGACAGGATCATTGGGGCCTTACAGCGCCTCATCTTGAAAGGCGCGGAGCGAAGACCGCTCATATACGCATTTGAAGACTTACATTGGATGGATAAGAGCTCGGAAGAGGCGGCCAAGTACCTTATGGAGAGCATCCCAGGCGCTCGGGTCCTGATGATATTTACATATCGGCCTGAGTTCGTTCACACATGGGGAGGCAAATCCTTTCACAGCCAGGTCACGTTGAACCGCCTCTCCAACCGTGAAAGCCTCACCCTGGTGGCCAACCTTTTGGGCAGCGATAACATAGCGCCCGACCTTCAGGATCTCATTCTGGAAAAAACGGAGGGGGTGCCTTTCTTCACCGAGGAGTTTGTTCGCTCACTCAGAGATATGGGAATCATAGAGCGAACAAACTACACATATCATTTGCCCAAGGACCTGGATCACATATCCATTCCTTCCACGATCCAGGACGTGATCATGGCTCGAGTTGATTCGTTGCCGGAAGCTGCCAAGGAGGTGCTCCACGCTGGATCGGCAATAGAGAGGGAATTCAGTTACGAACTGATAAAGGCGGTTACGGAATTGCCGGAACCGGAATTGCTCTCCCATCTCTCTGTCCTTAAGGACGCTGAACTTCTCTACGAACGCGGGATCTTTCCTCAATCCACCTACATTTTCAGGCACGCCCTCACTCGGGAGGTAGTCTACGACTCAATTTTGGCGAAACGAAAGAAACTGCTCCATGAAAGGATCGGCAAATCCATCGAGGAGATCTATAGCGAGAACCTGAGCGACCATTACGGCATTCTAGCCGAGCACTACTTGGCCTCCGAGAATTACGAGAATGCCTCCCAAGTCCTCCTCCTGGCGGGAAAAAGGGCAGCGCGAAGAGGTTCCTTGAGTGAAGCCATCACCCACGCTGAGAGGAGAATAACGGCCCTCGAAAAACTTCGTTACACAGATCAGCTGGAAGAGACCCTCATTGACACCAGGATGTACCTGGGACTGTACTACAGCTTAATGAATTGTCATGTCGACGCGTATCACGCGGTAGTGCCAGTGGTAGATCTTGCCGCCAAGCACGCAAATCCAAAGCGATTATCCATGATTTATACTATCACAGGATCATACCATTCATTCGTACGAGAGGACTTTGAACCCGGACTGAAAGATCTGACAAGCGCTGTCGAGATCTCGATAGCAGCCCAAGCTTTTGCTCCCTATGCCCAGGCGTGCTTTTGGATGGGATTTCTGCTCTATCAATTGCGCTGTGACTTCGAGAACGGTTTGAATTACTTCCAAAGAGCACTTCAACTTGCTGTTGCAACAAATAATTTATGGAGCATATCATCTATAAAGAGTAACATTGCTTTATTATTGTTTTTTCAAGGTAGCCCATTGGCAGGATTGGAGATGAGCACGGATGCCGTTCGCTTAGCCGAAGAGAGCGGTGACATACTAGCCAAGTGCCGAGCATACGTGAGCCACGGCCTCTGTTTGTATGGCAGGGGGTTCCTTAAAGAGGCAATAGAGAACTTCTCTCATGGCTCTGAGTTGTGTTACAGGGCCGACTATTTAGCTTGGAACGGAATCGCACAAAATGGCATTGCCGAGGTCCTTCACACAACAAATGAATTCCACGGTGCCGTGGGTCATCATGAAGAAGCCATGCGCCTCATAGAGCGAAGTGGGATGATGCCATCTTGGGTGCTATTATGCAAAACAGGTCTCGGCTTGGCCAATATCATGTATGGTCAACGGGGCGTTGATCTGAATTCATTGTGCAGCGATGCAATTAGGAGCAAGGCAAAATTGCTCGTAGGCTGGACTCGTAGAAACCTGGGCGCAAGCTTCTTGAACATCGACTACCAGCATATCCATGAAGCTCAGCACTGGATCGAACAGGCCATAGAAGCAGACGAGCGCAACGGCATGAGGTGGCATTTGGCCAGGGACATTGCCGTATACGCCGAACTGTTCAAACGGAAAGGCGATAGAGAAAAAGCCAAAGAACAAGTGGGTAGAGCGATAGACATCTACAAAGAATGCGGCGCGGACGGATGGGTGACGAGGGCTGAAGAGGAGATGGCAAGGCTGTCTTAGATGCCTTCCTCTTGCAACTTGGAAAGTGTGAAATATTGATGAGGTCAAAGATTATGTCCGTGGCTTGCAACATCGGGCTGCAGTATTCAGCTTTGGTCAATGGAGTGAATCTCAATCGCACTGCCTTTGAGAAGTCCCTGTTAGGCGAGAGGGGTATAACAGAATAGGGGGAAGAAATGGCTGGAGCAAAAATCGTAGTGATCTATCCACGGCCCACGGATACAGAGGTATTTGAGAAGGTGTACGTAGATGAGCATCTTCCTCTGGCTACCAAGAAGATATCCGGCATGACTAAAGCGGTATTGACTACGGTTGTGGGGCCTGAGGGAAATCCGCCTTTCCACAGGATCACCGAGATTCACTTCCCGTCGATGGAGGCTCTGCAGGCAAGCCTTGCATCCGAAGGTACGCGGGAAGCAGCGGCACATGCTCAGTCAATCTCCACTGGTGGTCCGATCGTCATGTTGGTGTGCGAAGAGCAGACAGTCACTTTCTAATGCGCCGCACAGGAAGCGACATGCTGAAACAGGCAGGATTGCTGATGGGCCGCAGATTCGATTTCAGAAACCCTCGGATCGCCTGGCAGGGACCCTGCGGCCCACTACTATCACTGACGGAAGCCACTTAAACGAAAAAGCGGCGCGTTCAAGGCCAAGGATCAACTTGGCAAAGCGATGGACATCTACAAAGAATGCGGTGCTGACGGATGGGTAACAAGGGCTGAGGAAGAGATGGCGAAGCTCTCATGACATCCATCCGAGCTACCCGTTGAGCGATATATAGACTAACTGTGGCGACTTTCCGGAAGGCAAACGGTTCGAGTGCTGGAGCGCTTTGGCCTTGTAAGAACCAGTAGGACCGGCATCTTGCCGGTCATTCTCCGGAGACCAGTAAGATGCCGATCCCACCACAATTTGAGATGAAGACTCTCAAGCTTGAGATCTACAGGAGAAAGCTTCCGCACTGGCGGCTGAAGGGCTCAGTGTACTTCGTCACATGGCGCCTCGCCGATCATCAGCCGTGTCTCAGCTCTGAGGAGAAGACCCTTGTCGTGACCACTATCAAACATTTTGAAAACCGACGTTACACCCTCCCGGCCTACGTAGTGATGGACGATCACGTACATGCATTGGTATTCCCTTTGGAGGGTTTTGCGCTGCACCGAATCGTTCACTCGTGGAAATCATTTTCCGCGCAGCGGTTGGCAAGCGACGGGGCTAGGATACCTCCGGTTTGGCAACGAGAATACTTCGATAGAATTGTGAGGAATGATGATGAGCTAAGGCAAAAGGCTCAATACATTCTTGGAAACCCTCTGAAGAGGTGGCCATCTATAGAAGAATACCCCTGGGCAGGCTTTGGCCCCTGTCCTTGATCAAGCGGCAAGATGCCCAAATGACCGGCAAGATGCCGGTCCTACCACGGTGGTCGGGGACGGCGAGATAAGAATCCGAGAATGCGAGTTTGCCAATCGTGAAGGGATTAAGTTTTCCGAGGAGTTTGGTGCCGGCATGGAGGCTGAATTTCCAAACTGCAGGGCCAACGGTCCTCTCGGCAAGAAGTCTTGCGGTACCTGCGGGCACGACCTGCGCAAACCCCAAAACGCGCCGAGAATCGACTATACCCATCGAGCCTCACGAAGCCATTGGATGGCTACTCCGAGTGCGTAAAACTCCCGAATGAATTGGTGTGGTATGATCCCGGTATATTCAAAGGAGAAGAGGTGCCAATAAATGTCCGATAGTTCTTACGTGAAGTTGCGCTCGTTCTTGGACAAGTTTCCATTGGGGTTCCCGGAAACACGTTCCGGGGTTGAACTGGAAATATTGAGAAGGCTCTTTACGGAAGAAGAGGCTGAGCTTGTGGTTTCATTGATGCCCTTTCCGGAGGAGATAAGTCAAATCGCCGAGCGCACAGGTCTGGACGAAAAAGAACTGGCCCACAAATTGGAATCAATGTCACGCAGAGGCTTATTGTTCCGGATTCGGCGTGACGGCAAGACGCTTTACAACGTTCCCCCCTTCATGATCGGCCTTTACGAGTATTCCGTGAAAAAGATCGACAAAGAGTTGGCCGTGCTCTTCAAAGAATATTACGACACCGCGTACTTGCAGGAAATGGGTGCGAGCAATGTTCCAGGGTTCAAAGTTATTCCGATCGGTGAAAATATTCAGGCCGGCACGGTGCTCTATCCATATATGAGACTCAAGGAAGACGTGAAGGCCGCACGGAAGATCGCTGTTGCCGATTGTATCTGTAGAAAAGAAGCGCGCCTCACCGGCGAAGGTTGCAATCATCCTATCGAAACGTGTCTCAGTTTCGGGGTCGCTGCCGAGTACTATATTGAAAACGGCATAGGGCGAGAGATCACGGCTGATGAAGCTATCGAAATCCTCCATGAAGCCGATAGATCGGGCCTGGTTCACGCGGGAGCAAACGTCAAGCACCTCTCAAATATTTGCAACTGCTGCCCATGTTGCTGCGCTTCAATGAAAGGAATGACAAAATGGGGTCTTGATAAACAGAAGTTCATGAATGCGCTGTTTGAAGCCGCAATAGATGAGGGGGAGTGTATCGCTTGTGAAGATTGTCTCGACCGCTGCCCTGTTGGGGCCATAACCGTTCAAGATACGGCCGTGGTGGACAGGAGAAGATGTCTGGGTTGCGGCTTGTGTGCCTCAAGCTGCCCCAGTCAAGCAATCACAATGCATGAGAGAGAGGATAAGGCAGAGCCGTTTGAAAGGACGCTGGACTTGGGCATGGCAATCCTGAAAGGCAAGAAGGAAAACGCCTGACAGAATTGTGTGGTCCAATGTTAATGAGATCCAGCAAGCGCGATTTAGCAGCTGTCGAAAATTCTGTCCGAATGAGGCAGCATATCGGGTTCATCGACCGTCATTCCCGCGTACGCGAGAATCCAGTATTCTCCCGTGAAAACGAGAGTCCAGAACACTAGATTGCCGCTTGCACGCGAATAGGCACCTGGATTCCTGCTTCCGCAGGAATGACGAGATCAAACTCTCGCAGTCGGACAAAACTTTTGGCAATTGCTCTATTTGGCGCAAGAGGCGTTAAGCAGATTGTAGAGAAACCTTCCGTCCTCAAGGAGGGGCTCCCATGACAGCGGACAAAACCAAACGCAAGCTGGTTGCGGTTGTCCATGCGGATGTCAAGGGGTACAGCCGCATGATGGGAGAGGACGACGAGTACACCGTCCGGACTCTGGCAGCCAACCGACAAGAGATGTACCGGTTGGTAAAGCTCTACGGGGGCCGGGTGAGGGACACTGCTGGAGATGGTTTCCTCGTGGAGTTTCCCAGCGTGGTCGATGCGGTAAAGTTCGCTGTCGAGTTCCAGCGAGAGATGAAGAAGCGAAACACCGACCTCCCCGAAAATAAGAAAATGGAGTTCCGCATTGGTGTTAACATCGGCGATGTGATCCACGACGGAGGGACTATTCACGGGGACGGGGTAAACATCGCTGCTCGGCTGGAAAGTCTGGCCGACCCCGGAGGCATTTGCATATCCGGCGCTGCGTATGAACAGGTCAAGAAGAGGCTGGATCTTGGGTTTGAATATGTCGGAGACAAATCGGTCAAGAACATCTCAGAGCCGGTGCCTACGTACAAGGTGCTTATTGAGCCAGTCGGACCTGCTGAACCAAAAGAAGAACCTCAAAAGGCAATGCGAGGGGCATGGCGGAAGAGCAGTCTCATAGCGGCTGCAATCATTGCCGTATTGGTCGCGTCGGTGGCAATCTGGTACTTCCACTTTCATTCCGCACCGCCGTCCGAAAAGGCTTCGTTTGCGGAAGCTCCCGCACTCAAGCTCCCTGACAAGCCGTCCATAGCAGTGCTCGCGTTCGACAACTTGAGCGGCGATCCCAGACAGGAGTATTTCAGCGACGGCCTCACGGAAGAAATCATCAACGGTCTCTCTAAGATGCCGCATCTCTTTGTCATTGCCCGGAACTCTTCGTTCGCGTTCAAGGGCAGGGCCATAAGCGTGAAGGAGGTGGGCCGACAGCTTGGAGTGCGCTATGTGCTTGAAGGCAGCGTGCGCAAGGAAAAAGACCGGGTCAGGATCACGGTTCAGTTGATTGATGCTCAAACAGGGGGGCATGTCTGGTCGGACCGCTATAATCGAGACCTGAAGGACATTTTTGCTCTGCAAGATGAAGTCACGCTGGCGGTCATGCGGGCCTTGCGAGTGAAGCTCACGGACGGAGAGCAGGCGGCTTTGTGGCAGAGAAAAGGCCTCACGAATAATCTGGAAGCATACGAGAAATACTTGCAAGGCAGGGAGTATAGTATTCAGGTTACGAAAGCCGCGACTGTTAAGGCTCGGCAGTTGTACGAAGAGGCCATAGGTCTGGACCCTAGGTTTGCGATGGCGTACGCGAAGCTGGCCTATACTCACGCCATAGACGCGATATGGGGTTGGAGTGAAGACCCTCGTGAATCCGGACGCAAGGCCTACGAAATCGCGAACAAGGCTCTCAGTCTCGATGATTCCTTGGACACCCCGCACTACATGCTGGGCATGATTTACCTCAATATGCGCCAGTACGACAAGGCGATTGCCGAGGCGGAAAAGGGTGTTGAGCTGAATCCCAACGGCCATGAAGCTCTGGGCCTTTTGGGTTGGTTTCTAAACTGTGCGGGAAGACCGGCGGAAGCCGTTACCCTTTTGGAAAGAGCGATGCGCCTAAATCCCATGCCTCCCGCCATCTACTACGGGTTTCTGGGAACCAGTCACATGTTGATGCACCGGTACGAGAAGGCAACAGCTATTTTGGAAAAAGGAGTCCAAGTTCAACCGGACAACTCGCCTTGCCTGCTCTATCTTGCAGCGGCCTATAGTATGGCAGGCCGCCAGGAAGAGGCTCGCAAGACTGCCGCGGAGTTACTTAGGATCAATCCCAAATTCTCGGTGGAAACCTTCGCAAAACTGTACAAAGATCCGGCCGTACGCGAACGATTGACTGATGCCTGGCGCCAAGCTGGGCTAAAGTGAGAGGGATAATCTTTGGGCAATGAAGATGGATTGTTTGTTGGGCAAGGCGCAGGAGGCTATCGCAAGATTGTAGAGAAACCTTCCGTCCTCAAGGAGGGGCTCCCATGACAGCGGACAAAACCAAACGCAAACTGGTTGCGGTTGTCCATGCGGATGTCAAGGGGTACAGCCGCATGATGGGAGAGGACGACGCGTACACCGTCCGAACTCTAGCATCTAACCGTCAGGAGATGTACCGCCTGGTGAAGCTCCACCAGGGCCGTGTGCGGGACACGGCGGGGGATGGTTTCCTCGTGGAGTTTCCCAGCGTGGTCGATGCGGTAAAGTTCGCTGTCGAGTTCCAGCGAGAAATGAAGAAGCGAAACACCGACCTCCCCGAAGCTAAGAGAATGGAGTTCCGCATTGGTGTCAACATCGGAGACGTGATCCACGACGGAGGGACTATTCACGGGGACGGCGTAAACATCGCGGCTCGGCTGGAAAGTCTGGCCGACCCCGGAGGCATTTGCATATCGGGCGCTGCGTATGAACAGGTCAAGAAGAGGCTGGATCTTGGGTTTGAATATGTCGGAGACAAATCGGTCAAGAACATCTCAGAGCCGGTGCCTACGTACAAGGTGCTTATTGAGCCAGTCGGACCTGCTGAACCAAAAGAAGAACCTCAAAAGGCAATGCGAGGGGCATGGCGGAAGAGCAGTCTCATAGCGGCTGCAATCATTGCCGTATTGGTCGCGTCGGTGGCAATCTGGTACTTCCACTTTCATTCCGCACCGCCGTCCGAAAAGGCTTCGTTTGCGGAAGCTCCCGCACTCAAGCTCCCTGACAAGCCCTCCATTGCAGTGCTGGCCTTTGATAACATGAGTGGCGACCCCAGGCAGGAGTACTTCAGCGACGGCATCACGGAGGAGATCATCAACGGCCTCTCCAAGATACCGCATCTCTTTGTCATTGCGCGGAACTCTTCTTTCGCGTTCAAGGGCAAGCCTGTAAGCGTGAAGGAAGTGGGCCGGCAGCTTGGAGTGCGGTATGTCCTAGAAGGCAGTGTGCGCAAGGAAAAAGGCCGGGTCCGGATCACGGCTCAGCTTATTGATGCTCAAACAGGAGGGCACGTGTGGTCGGAACGCTACGACCGAGATCTGGGAGACGTATTTGCCCTGCAAGATGAAGTCACTCTATCGATCATGCGGGCCATGCGCGTCAAGCTCACTGAGGGAGAGCAGGCGGCTCTGTGGCAGAGAAGAGGCCCCACGAATAATCTGGATGCATACGAGAAGGCGTTGCAGGGTAGGGAGTATAGCTTTCAGGGAACAGCTAGGGGATATGACAAGGCCCGGCACTTGTGGGAAGAAGCCATAGCTCTGGACCCGGGGTTTGCGATGGCGTACGCAGGCCTGGCCCTTACTCACGTGGCAGACGCGTGGTATGGTTGGAGTAAAGACCCTGGTGAATCCCTACGCAAGGCTTACGAAATGGCGAACAAGGCACTCACTCTGAATGACTCGCTGGACATGCCGCACTATATGCTTGGCTTAATCTACGTCTATATGCGCGAGTACGATAAGGCCATTGCCGAGGGGGAAAGGGCTGTGGAGCTGAATCCCAACGGCAGTGAAGCCCTGGCCTTTCTTGGTACCTTTCTGAACTCTGCGGGAAGACCCGCAGAAGCCATTACGGTTCTGGATAAAGGGATGCGCCTGAATCCCATGCCCCCGGCCTACTACTACGGGTGGTTGGGTACCAGTTACAGGCTGACGAACCAGTATGACAGGGCAATAGCCACTTTGGAGAAAGGGCTCCGAGTTCAACCGGATCACATGACTTGCTTGATCAATCTTGCCGCTGCGTATAGCCAGGCAGGCCGCCAGCAAGATGCCCGCAAGACAGCCGCCGAGTTCCTTAGGCTCAACCCCAAGTTCTCGCTGGAAGCCTACGCAAAGTTTTACAAAGATCCAGCCGTTGCCGAACAATTTACTGATGCCCTACGCAAGGCTGGGCTGAAATGAAAGGAATAGTCTTTGGGCGATGAATGTGTATTCTTTGCTGAGTGAGGCGCCGGAAGGTTTTGCAAGGCTCTGAGAATGCGTAGCGAAGAGGCAGTCTTCTTCGAGGGAAAAGATGGGAAATAGCGGCAAAAGGGTAAGGAAGAAGAAGCTTTCTGAGCACGATATCCGGTTCCTTTTCGGGACTGGAATTTTCCGATCCCTACCGGTAGAAGCCGAAAAGCACCTCCTGGCCTCTATGGCCCCGATCAGCGTCAGGGCCGGCGAGCGATTCATACAGCAGGGAGATCCTGGGGACTGTCTCTTCCTGATCCAGGAGGGCTCGTGCTGGGTCATTGTTGAAACAGATGGCAAGGAAGTTCCCGTAGCGCGTCGAAGAGCCGGCGATCTTATCGGGGAAATGGCAATCGTCACCGGAGAAGAAAGAGCCGCGCATGTGGATGCGGAAACAGACCTGACTCTTTGGCGGATGGGCAGGTTTGAATTTGACGAGCTCAGCCGTACCTACCCGGACATCAGAGCTTTTGTGACCGAGATCGTAACAAGCCGTTTGTCCCGATCCAAGGTCACGGCGCAGAAGAAGATCGGGAAGTACCTGATCACCGACGTGATTGCCGAGGGTGGATGGAGCATTGTTTATAAAGGAATTCATTCATCACTGCACCTGCCGGTTGCAGTCAAGATGCTCAAACACACCATGGCAATGGACCCGGACTTTTCGAGGAAATTCCAGAACGAAGCAAAAGTTATCGCTCGCCTCGACCATCCCAACATCGTGCGTGTTTACGACATCGAGCATATGTACCGTACGATCTTCATCGTGATGGAGTACCTTACCGGCTTTACTCTTTCACAGATCCTCGGAACAGTGGTCAACCTGGATTTTCCAAGGGTGCTCAACCTTCTCATGCAGGTCAGCGACGGGCTCGCATACGCGCACAAACGGGGAATCGTCCACCAGGACGTAAAACCGGCCAACATCTTTGTGCAAAAAGGGGATCGAGCAAGAATAGTGGATTTCGGAATTGCGTGTCCTGTCGGTACCGGAGAGGAGATAGAGTTTGTCGGAACCGCGCATTACATGGCCCCCGAGCAAATTACGGCGGATGTGATCGACGAACGGACGGACGTGTACGCGTTGGGCATCACGGCATTTGAGCTTGCCACCGGCCGGAAACCGTTTCAAGGACTTGATGTGAACAAAGTCCTGAAAGCGCAGCGACAAAGCCCGGTTCCCGACCCCTGCACACTCAATCCTGAGCTGCCCTCCGAATTCAATAGCTTCATTCAACGCGCCACCC
>JBMOME010000149.1:0-12153 GCA_049323095.1 Thermodesulfobacteriota bacterium | reverse complement strand
GTCTGCGCTCTCTCCGGGATAGCGAAAAGCCACAGCAAAGTCTGAAAGATAAGCGAGATCTTCGCGAAAGGCTTCCCATGACGGTTCGATGGGAAGCACCATTTCAAGCAGGGCACTTAGGTCATGGATCTTGGTAAACCTGACTCCAGCTTCAGATAGCCGGGCTTTGAGGTATTTCTCCGCGCACTGCTGCGCGTGGAAGCATATCCCATCGTAATTAGGGCGCTTCCTAACTTTACTCTCACGCTCAAGCGTGGCAAAGTCGCCTTCGGCCTTGGCCACCCATTCAGCCGTTATGGGCTTCATAGAGCACCTTACCCTCTTCCATGACCTCTTCCATGAAGGCATCTTCCATTTCCAGTCGCTCCCGTACCTTCTCCGGGGTGCGAACAATCAGATCCACGGGAAATCTTGGGCGAAGTCTGAGACGCATTTCCACAGATTTGGAGACGGGCTTGCCTTCAAACGGGAGGATCACCAGAAGGTCGACATCGGAATCCGGCGTCGTAATCCCCTTCGCGTAAGACCCGAAAAGGACCACCTTAAGTGGCTGGAACTCGTGAACGAGCTTCTGAGTGAATTCCTCAATCTGCTCCATTGTCACCATTTGTGGTCTCCTATATCTGCGGTCGGGCGCCGGATCAAGCCGTCGGTCCACTCGACGCAATGGATGCCTATCTCATGATGCTTGCCACGGGTATCGTACTCATTATGGGACTCCAATAGTAAGCTATATGTCTGAAAAGCCGACTGCGCAAGCTCTTCCGCGGGCGATCCTCGATTCCGCATGCATCGGACGAGATGCTTATTTCGCCGATACAGGCGTGGTATCCCCAAAATTCGCTCGTCCCAAAAAATCGATCTGGTGCGCGATGTAGACTAGATCCCCTGTTTCGATTTGCGCATGTCTTCGGTCTATCCAGTCTGCGAACGGCTCACTCGCGAGAGCTGGATGCCCTTGGAGCGCTTGACCCATGGTGTGCACGATGAAGTGGAGGAAATAGGCCTCGTCCGCGGGGTAAGCTCTCTCCCAAGGGAATACTACCCAGTCGGAAGCTCCCGCGGCAAGTATCTCCCCGCCTGCTTCCGGTATTTGCCTGAAGAGCCTCCGACCGGTCCGGCTATGTCCTGATTGTTTCCCATTGATGATGCGCTGATCCATGGTGTCGTGGTAGAGCTGCTCGATCTTTTGGTCCAGCCGCGGGTCGATCTCCGGCATCAGAATGGTCGATCCATCGAAATTGATGGTGAAATAAAAGAGGCCTCGGGGGCGCAAAAGGGCAAATAGAGCGGGAAGTACTGACGGAATATCCATCAGGTCGAGGAATGCATTGGCAATGATGAGATCACAGCAGCCTTTCTGTTCTTCTCTCTTGATAAAATGAAGTAAATCCGCGGTTTCGAGTCGCACCAGAACATCCTGTTCCTCGCGGCGAAGCCGGATCTGAGAGGGTGCTTCCTTTACTGCTTGGAATCCGGAGGCCCGTGCCCATTCCGGCAGCCGACGCTGGGCTTCTGCGTTGAGTTCCGCGTCACGGTCCATCGCTATGTATGTAGCTCTGTGCAAGATCTGTCGTTCCAAGAGGCGCTCCGCCATAGTACCGATGCCTGCCCCTACTTCCAGAACTAGGATCGGCTCGGGCGATGATATGGCTGAGAGCTGCGCCGCAAGTTCATTCATGACCGTCTGATTCAAAGCGCGGTCGTCCACCGTCTTCTTGGAAGCCAGGTATCTTGTCAATTCATATTGGGACGGGATGGGCATCTCAGTGCACCAGATCAAGCAGGAATTCTCTTATCGCCGTGCCGGTTTGCTTCCATGTCGAGGCCTGGCCATACCGGTCTAGGGCCGCGATGCTCATCTGTACGAGCCGTTCTCGGTCTTGGCCCAGATCGAGCACATGGGTCGCCACCTGATCGGGCCGGCCTGGCGCGACCAGAAAACCGTTCCGACCGTGGGTGATGGTTTCGTGCGCGGCGCCGTCAGTGGAGCCGATTGCAGGCAGACCGAATCCCATACCTTCCAGGTACACGAAACCGAACCCTTCGTACGAGGAGGGTACGGCCAGGATCTGGCTTTCGAGCAGAAGTTGCGCCAACTCCTCGGTGCCAAGTTGCCCACGCATGGTGACGTTGTCGGACACCTGCTCCTCCGCTATGAGACGCTGGATGCGATCTGCATAAGGCCGATCGCAGTCCGGGCTCCCGACCACTTCAAGATGCCAGAGATTGCGCGGAACGGATGCAAGTCCTCGGATAAGGGTGTGAAGCTCCTTGCGGGGAATCAGGCTCCCCACAAAAATGACTCGGAGCGGTCCTGGCAAAAACGATCGCCGCCTGACCTCTTCTTCAGTGAGCTGCGGACCCGTGATATTGGGAGCAGGAGGGGCCACCACAAACGATTGGCAAGAACCTATAAGTTCTTCCACCGTGCCGCGGGTGGTTTCGCCATTGAAAACAAAGCCGTCGCAGGTCAAAAGGTACTTGCGCTCCACCCAGCGGTAAAGACGATTCTGCCACTGGGGTCTTAGTTCTTTGGAACGGAGGTGGTGCACCACCGAGACGATCGGGAACCGCGTCTGGTCCCGAAGCCTTTGGTTGAGCCAAACTAAAGAGGGATGGTTCAATTCGTCCTGGAGGAGCACATCCAGAGGCGCTGCAGTGAGAGTTCGCAGGAAATCCCGCGAAAAATTGTGGAAAAGGCAACGTCCATAGGTCTGCCAGGGCAGTGAAAAGACTTCGACCGAATCACCCTGATCTCTCAAAAATTCAACGACGCGGCGGTCATAAATGAAGCCGCCTGTTACAATATTCAGATCTCCATAGATGACCAGGCCGATCCTCAAGGGACCTCCTGGCGGAAGGACGCCCAGGCTATGGTGCTCTCCCAGATCTTCACGGTAAGGGCAGAGAGATGGTCGCCGCGGAGCCGTTCCCGCAAACTTTCACCTATGATCCCGCAGAAGTGCTCGATGCTGGGATTAAGACCCTCGAATTCGGGCAACTCATTGAGCATGCTGTTGCGGAATCGAGCTACCAGATCGTCCAGCGCGGCCTCCAGATCAACGATGTCTACCAAGTAACCGTGCCGGTCGAGACCATTCCCCTCCACCTGCACTTCTACCTTGTAATCGTGATGGTGAGGATCGTTCTCCGGGCCCCAATCTCCACCCACCAGGAAATGTCGGGCCGTGAACTCACGTTCCACTGCCACGGTATACGTCCCGTTCGCTGCTTGTAAACTCATTGTATCCCCTCGTACGTAAGAACAACCTGAAGCGCATCCTCGGGATTTTGGGCGAGCAGCGCATATGCTTCGTCCGCGTTACTGATGGGAAAACGGTGTGATATCAGGTCTAGCGTGTTCAGCTTGCGGAGCATCCCAATCGCCAGGTTCAGGCGGCGTTTCTTTGTCCATCGGCCGCTTAACTCGGGCTCAATAGTACTCACCTGGCTGCTGATCAGCTTGATGCGGCCGCGGTGGAACTTGCCGCCCAGGTCGATGTCAGCCCTCTTCGCGCCGTACCAGGAACCCACCACCACGCGACCGCCGAAGCCGGTGATGGATATGGCCTGGTCAAGAGCAGCCGGGTTACCGGACAACTCGTACGTGAGATCCGCGCCGCCCCCGCGTTCCATTTCGAGAAAGGTCATCAACGAATCCATGGCAAGAGGATCAGCCGGATCGAATGCGGAATCCGCGCCCAGCGCGAGCGAGCGATCGCGGCGCATGGGGAATCTGTCCAAAGCGTACAGACCGCCGAGTGAGAACCTCGACAGGAGTGCAGTGGTCAGCAGACCTACGACCCCTTGGCCGAACACGACCACGCGTTCTCCGATGAGCGGTCTGCCGTCCATCACAAACGCTACCGCGGTCTCCATGTTTGGCAGCAAGCCGGCTCGTTCCGGTGGGAGATCGGACGGCAGAGGCACTAGGTCATCCGGACGGCTGAGGAAATGACTTTCGTGCGGATTAAACGCGAAAACAAGCTGCCCCGTCCATGAAGGATCTACCTTCGAACCCACTTGGAGCACTCGACCGACACACGCGTAGCCGTATTTCAGTGGATACTGGAAAGCTCCCTGGAGCGCGGGAATGCTTTCGTCAACAGGGAGATTTGGGGGCCATTCGCCCCGATAGATGAGGAGTTCGGTGCCTGCGCTGACTGCGGAAACGAGCGTTTCCACGAGAACCTGGTCACCAGTTGGGGCTTTCAGGGATTCCTCAACCACTGAAACCTTACCCGGAGCAACGAATTGGACGGCTCGTCTTCTCAAGCAACCTCACCTTTAGCGAAAAGATCGGCACAAGCGAACATGTCATATGAATTGCTTGCGGCAAACCCCAAAGGCGTCTATGCTAAAAAATTGCGCCGGGCATGGGCCCTTTTTCTCCAATGCGCTTCGAGCATAGCATGGATCAGGCCCTTGCGCAAAGAAGGCCGGGGACCATGTGCGCGACTTTGGAAGTGGAAACCGCGTCAGAGCAGGAGACCATCGACCTTGGAGCTGCTGTAGGCAGGGTCCTCAAACCTGGAGATCTGGTTCTGCTTTTCGGCGAGCTTGGCTCAGGCAAGACCAGGTTGGCCAAAGGGATTGTCTCGGCAGCTACGGGAGTCTCGCCGCATGATGTGGTCAGTCCCACTTTCACCCTGATCAACAGCTTTGAGGGTGAATACCCTGTCCACCATGCGGACTTGTACCGCATCGAAGGCGATCAGGTGGAAGGGATCGGGCTCGACGAGGCTTTGGAAGACGGCGCAGTAGTGGTGGAATGGGCGGAAAAGCTTCAGGACACGGGGTATGAATCGCTCCGTATCACAATCGAAGTTGCCGGCGCGGAAAACCTTCGCCGCATCAAGCTGACTTGGCAAGAAGACGGCTCCTGGGCCTGGAGGATACGCGAGACGGCAATCGAGGTGAATTCTGCCACGCGTACAGAGGGTTCTGACAAATGTCTATGAAGTCGCGTCCATTGCGACGGAGACCTGGTGATTTGGAGAGGCATGAATGGCCCTGATTGTTCAAAAATATGGCGGCACGTCTGTTGGAGATTTAGAACGGATCGCAAACGTGGCCCGGCGGGTCGCAGAGCGATACGATCAGGGGAACAAGATTGTGGTCGTGGTTTCTGCCATGGCAGGAGAAACCGATCGGCTCCTCGGCATGGCTCGGAAGATAACGCGGCTTCCCATCGAGCGAGAGGTCGATGTGCTTCTGGCCACAGGCGAACAGGTGAGCGTGGCACTCCTGGCGATCACGCTGGAGTCGATGGGATACAAGGCACGATCTTACCTGGGGTGGCAAATACCTCTGCGAACCAACAGCGCGTTCGGTACCGCTCGAATTGAAGACATGGACAAAACCTCTATTATGGCTGACTTGGACGCGGGCAACATCGTGATCGTCGCGGGATTTCAAGGAGTTGATCCATCGGGAAGAGTCACCACTTTGGGGCGAGGCGGTTCCGATACCTCGGCCGTCGCTGTGGCAGCGGCGCTCAAAGCAGATGCGTGCGAGATCTTCACCGACGTGGACGGCGTGTACACCACTGACCCCAACATAACCAGCAAGGCTCGCAAGCTCCACCGGATCGGTTATGAAGAAATGCTTGAGATGGCCTCTCTCGGCGCCAAAGTGCTCCACATAAGGGCGGTGGAACTTGGTATGATCCACCATGTGCCCATTGTTGTGCGTTCGAGTTTCGATAACGAGGAAGGCACTCTCGTCTGTGCGGAGGATTCTGATATGGAAAGGACCGTGGTCAGTGCGGTAACGTGCAGCACCAAAGACGCTAAAGTCACATTGACAGGACTACAGGACAAACCGGGCGTGGCTGCCAAACTCTTCACCGCGCTAGCCGAAGCGAAGGTGGTCGTGGACACCATCGTGCAAAATGTGAGTGAAGAGGGAATCACGGATATCACCTTCACCGTTCCTGAGGCCGATCTGGCCAAAACGCTGGACATCTGCAATAAAATAAGAGACGCAATAGGCGCACGCAGCGTGTTCGGATCGAACGACATTGCAAAGGTGTCCATAGTCGGCGCGGGTATGCGTTCTCATTCGGGTGTGGCCGGCCGAATGTTTACTGCTCTAGCCAAAGAGGGCATCAACATCGAAATGATATCCACCTCGGAAATAAAGATTTCCTGCGTCATCCAGAAAAAATACGCGGAGCTTGCCGTACGGGCTCTTCACGATGCATTTGAGCTGCATAAGGAACCCGGATCGTGACCGGACCTTCGCAGCCCAGCCTTTCGGACCATAGGGCCGAGGCTTTTCGCTCTACGGTTCGTCTTCCGTCCACCCCTACGGTAGTCACGACGCTCTTGGATTCCGGAGAGACCCGTGGAAAGCATCGAGCTGTATGACACCACTCTCAGGGATGGCGCCCAAACGTGGGGCATCACTTTTTCTCACGAGGACAAGGTCAGAATCGCGCGTAAGCTGGATGAACTGGGTATTCACTTCATAGAAGGGGGTTATCCGGGCTCCAACCCCAAAGACCGCAAGTTCTTCCAGACCATGCGCGACGTACCCTTGGAACACGCGCGAATGGTGGCATTCGGCAGCACCTGCAGGCCGGAGCTCTCCCCGGACAAGGATCCTCAGATCAAAGCACTCCTGGAGGCGGGGACCGACGCGGTAACCATTGTTGCCAAGAGCTCGCGTCTCCACGCCAGGGAGATCCTCGGCACAACACTGGAGAGGAATCTTGATATCATCAAGGATTCTGTAGCCTATCTTCGTCCCCATTTTTCGCGGGTTCATCTGGCAGCTGAGCATTTTTTCGACGGATTCAAAGAAGATCCCGAGTACGCCGTTGAGACGCTTCGGGCTGCATCCGCGGCAGGCGTAGACGTTCTGGTGCTTTGCGACACGAACGGAGGCACGCTCCCAGCCGAGCTGGTCAGCATCATTCGACGTGTTCAGGAAGCCATGCCTGACCGGCTCGGTGTGCATTGCCACAATGATTCCGAAACCGCAGTGGCAAACACACTAGCCGCAGTCGAAGCGGGCGTGATGCACGTGCAGGGAACGATCAACGGAATTGGAGAACGATGCGGCAACGCGAACCTGATATCCGTGATCGCCAACCTGGTCCTGAAGATGGGGAAGCCCTGTCTCGGCATGGACCAGGTCGGAATGTTGAAGCATGTCTCGGAATTTGTCGATCAGATGGCCAATCGGGCCCCCAATAAGTCCCAGCCATTCGTGGGCGCTTCCGCATTCGCGCATAAGGGTGGACTGCACGCAAGCGCCGTGCTCAAGGAACGCGCTGCATACGAGCATATCGATCCTGAGGTGGTCGGCAACAGCCGCGTATTCCCCATATCAGAACAAGCCGGACGAGCGTCAGTGGTTCGGAAAGCCGCGGAGTACGGCATTACCTTGGACCCGGACGATCCGCGGGTGACTGAAGTCCTCAAGACCATAAAGGATTTTGAGGCCCGTGGCGCTCATTATGACAACGCGGACGGCTCGTTTGAGCTTCTGCTCAAGAGAATGCTGGGATTGCATCGACGATTCTTCACTCTTCATGGGTTCCAGGTGCACAACGCCAAGAGAGCGGGTGACACGAAGACGTACTCGGACGCAATCGTGCGCATCGTCGTTGGGGACAAGATGGAATTCTCAGCGGCTGAAGGCAACGGTCCGGTTAACGCGCTGGACCTCGCATTGCGGAACGCGCTGGAAACCTTCTATCCCGTGGTGAAAGAGGTCAGGCTCACCGATTTCAAGGTCCGAGTCTTGGAGGGCAGCTCAGGAACAGGGGCCATCGTTAGGGTGCTCATCGAGTCGACCGATGGGGAAGAGACCTGGTGGACGGTCGGCTTTAGCGAGAACATTATCCAGGCCTCATGGAATGCGCTCATCGACAGCATCGACTACAAGCTTCAAAAATCACTGGCATGAGACTCTGGGGGAACACCGCGCGTTTGCCGTATCGTCTTGCAGCTCTGCAAGGGCTGACGGCCATATCTTTGGCCGCTCTGAGCTTGCACTTCTTTGGTACTGGCGGCCCATTGGAACTGGACCTCACCTCATCAGCGGCTCCTGCCGGACAATGCGTCTATGCCGTCTTCATGGATGATAAGTGGATCGGCGCAGTTTTCTCCGAGGAGCCGCAATCTGCGAGTAGAATCGTCAGTCGCCTGCTCGGAAAAATTGCGGACACCCCTCAGAACGAGTCGCCTGTGGTTCCATGCGGGTGCAAAGTGGTGGTGAATGCCGCAGGATCCCACGTTCGGACCGAGACTCTGAGGGGGGACCTCCTCGTTGCTGCGGGAAAACCTGTGGACCTGAACACGGCCGACGAAACCGATCTGGCTGCTATCCCCGGGATCGGACCCGCATTGGCTTCGCGTATCATCACATTCAGAGAGGCCCAGGGGTCATTCAACAGGGTTGAAGATCTGATGCTGGTTCCAGGGATTGGCAAGAAAAAGCTGACTGCATTTCAGCCGTTTATCACGACGAGGGGTGTGCCCCGGACTTCACGGGACGAAGTATATCCAGAGACGATCCCTTCTCCTTTATCCAGCAATACGGTGGCACGAACATCATTCGCCACGCAGCCGTGAGGTCGCGAAGAGCTATCCCGGCAATCACTGCGACAGCCAGCCACATGCCCGGACCGGGATCGGCGACCCAGCGACTTCCTGCTACACACGCAATCACGAACGCTACGAGCGGCAAAACCGAAACGAGTAGGTACCCGTTCCGGGGCAACTCGCCACGCGCCGCGGGATTCACCGCTCCACTTGCCTGATTCTTCCTCAATGCTGCGAGCCAGACTACCCAAAATATCAACTTGCGTGCGCCGAGATAGAAGATCGCTGCCGCAGCTGAAGCGATCGTCAATCGACCGAGAGAACCTCCCACCTCGGAAGCATTAGTATTGAGCACGACAAAAAGCAGCAGGATCGCCAGTCCAACTGCGAAACCAAAGACCCCACCGCGCGGCACCCCGATCCGCACCACACCCATAAGGTAGAATGGAGGCGGATCCAGAGGGAGGCCATTCCCATTCACCGCAAGATGGACCCTTTGTGGTGATTCGGCCAGGCTTCTCATGAGAACGTCGAAACTCGAATCGAAGATGCGAGGCGTGCAGGATATTCCATCCGCTACGAATTCTGCAAGTCAAATTCTCGGGGAAGAGCAAGCGTTCAGTTACGCGGGGGAGGCAACGAGCAAAAGGCAGCTACCCGTCATTCCTGCGGAAGCAGGAATCCAGGTTCTTCAATCCCGCGTTCCGTGCGGGACTGGACCCCGGCTTTCGCCGGGGTGACGATATTAGGCCGCGGGTTTTTTCTTGAATCAACCTAGCCGGCCTCTTCCCCCGCGAAACTGAAGGCTTACGGGGAAGAAGATATGAGAGGCGCGTACAGGTGTGTCACTTCTTCTCTGCGCGGATGATGGGTTTACCCTTCTTGACGCTGATCTCCAGGCGTTTGTTCTCGCCGGATTTTACCTTTATATCTCGGATAGTCCGGTGCGACGGGGAAATGCCTGACATCTCGGGAACAACAATGGAATATGTCCCGGGCGCGAGGGTAATTTCTTCGCCATTGGCTAACTTGAATGTCTTGTCGCTGCCTCGAACTTCGATGACCTTCCGCTGTTTGGATTTCAACAGCTTGCCGTACTTGGAGAGCGCAGCTTCCAGATCGGCAGGCTTTTCCAGCGCGAGGAATTCACCTTTGGTCTTCTCAGCGAGAGCAGCGTAATTCTTCCGCGTTTTCTTCCCGATTCCCACAGAGACCACGTCCACCGGGATTTCACCCCGTGCGCCTTTTTCCTCCAGCGCCCTGAGCACCTCGCCGTAACCGCACTTGTGGGCGCCGTTGGTGATCAAGACAATACGTGGAGAAAGGTCTCGCCCCCCGCCAAAGTCCTTCTTCAGCGAATACGCTGCCGCCGCGCAGGGATTATTGCTCCCCGAAGGATTGGCCTTAGCGAGATTCTCTTTCAGACCCTTGAACGGTGAATCCATCCAATCAGAAAGCATGTGAGTCAAGCATGGTGAAGTCTTGGCTTCCTTGGTATCCGCCTTTCCGCACATAAAATCCCGCACTGCAAATCGAGACCCCGGCGTCAGCAGCAAGGGAAGCTTCTCGACCGCTTTGACCGCAGTATCCATCTTGTTGGGTGGCCATATCTTTGAAGTTTTCGCCATCGTGCCCGAGTCATCCAATATCACCATGAGCGCCCACTTTACGCGGTCGCCGCCATAATTCTTCAGGTTGACCGCCAGTGAACCCGGGACTTGATACTTTTCGGACTTGGTGTCAGCCTCGGTTGTTGCGCCCGGTTTCGCGGACGAGGATGAGCGCTCCTTCTTTTCGAAGACGCGAGCCCCTTCAGTGGGGACGCCTTCAGCCGGCTTTTCCGATACCGACGCCGGTTGATCGGGCTCTGTGGAGCCCGGCTTACCTGCGGGCTCGGTTCGGTCTTGCGCTGCCGGCGGCGGGGCCGGTTCCGAGTCTTTTTTCTCGGACGAGGCTGCGTCTTGTGGCGGCTTCTTCGTTACCACCTGCGGGACCGACGCAAGCCGGCTGTCTGGTATCGGCCTACCTGGTTTTGCAGAACCGCTCTTCGCCACACCGGCTTCTTCAGTCTTCGTTTCGGGAGTTGCGGGCACCGGGCAGGACGGGGCTCCTGCGTTTCCCTTGGGGAGCACGGACTTCTCAAAAGCGGCGAAAAGTACCCGAGAGGGGTCAACGGGACTTCTGCCCACTTTGGAAAGGACACCTTCCGATGAAACCAGCTCGCCTGTCTCCTTCCCGGCGATTGCAGAGGTCATCCCGCTTTCTCCGCCCTTGGTTGCCAGGAGGGAGCCCACAAGGGGAATCCGATCGAGCCCCATTGACGCATCGGGACCCGTTGGGAGCGGCAACTGAACGATACCCAGCAGATGCGAACCAATAATCGCAGCCAGCAGGAGGCCCAATAGCGGGAGCAGGAATACGAGACGAAATGCGAAGCGTTTTGCGGCAGGGCTGGAAACCGCTTCCGAACCCTTCGCCGTTTCTTCATGGTGTTCCAACGGCTTGTCAGACATGGTGTCCACCTGGTGGAGGGCCGGGGGGGCAATAAGCCGAATTCTGTTCCCGGAAGATCCGGGCGGCGATCATTCCTCTAGGACGACGGTTACCCGCCGCCTCAAGCAACCTACCCGGAAGCATCGGACGGGCCGTCCTCAAGCGCTTCCCTATTTGGTCTTGCTCCGGATGGGGTTTACCTGGCTTCCCGTGTTACCACGAGAACCGGTGAGCTCTTACCTCACCCTTTCACCCTTACCTTCGGGTGACCGAAGGCGGTCTACTCTCTGTGGCACTTTCCTTAGGGTTACCCCCACCGGGCGTTACCCGGCATCCTGCCCTGTGGAGTTCGGACTTTCCTCCGACGTGTTGAGCGCCGGCGATCGCCTCGCCCCCCCGGATTGCGGGCCTTATATTCCACCGAGGAAAAAAAAGCAAGTGGTCACACCATCTAGAAAGTCCTTGAAATATTGTTGATTGTATTGTAGCTTTGCGTGAATTTCCGACCTCTGTCAAGGAGGACGCGGCCCATGACCAGATGTTACCTTCCTGCCACTTCCCTTCTGCTCCTTATCTTCCTCCTTCTCGGAGCAGCGTCAGCCGCGGTTTCTCCGGAACAGTTACGAAGCCTCAACTTCAACCTCTATCAATCCCCGTGCCCGGCAAACGAGATGATGCTGCGGGATCTCCAGGGGCGTGCGGTAAACCTTGCGGCGCTGCGGGGCAAGGTGGTCATTCTTAACTTCTGGAGGGTGGATTGCCCGCCGTGCGCCATCGAAAAACCTATCCTGGAAAGGATTCATCGTCGTTTTGCCAACCGGGGGCTGGTAATCGTCTCCGCGAATCTATTCGACAATGAAAGTCAAATTCGCTCGTACGTGGCCAATTGCGGGGTAACCTTCACTATCGCGCATGACCCCGAGAAACGCCTTTCAATCCGGCAACAGACCCTGGCTTCGGGAATGCCCACAACCTTCGTGGTGAATTCCAATTCAGAAGCGATCTACGAAGTAGCCGCGGTGCCCACTACCTATGTGATCGATCGAAACGGGCGCATTGTGGGCAACTCTCTCGGTATGATCAACTGGGAAGACCCGCCCTT
>JBMOME010000148.1:0-12196 GCA_049323095.1 Thermodesulfobacteriota bacterium | reverse complement strand
GTCTCAAAACTTTGATCCCAATCGAGATCGTGGCACGGCTAGTGAAAAGAGTCCCACCTGGGTGGCCCCGACGTTCCCGCGGGACGCGGGATCGGGGTCGCGAAGCGACAGGAGGTTTATTCGCGCCCATATACTGCTTTCGGCCCTTTTGCTCACCAAACCAACAAGAAAATAAGCCTCCTGTGCCTTCGGCACCGGGACGTATAACGTCCCGGCCACCCTGGCATCGTAGCACGATATTCCAAGTTCCAGGACCTTTGAGACAGTCTCTGCTATGCGCCTCTACAGGATTGCTTTGCCGTTCCACTCCCCGCAATGACAGCTCGAATCTCGTGTATTATGAGAATAATAGCGAACTCGTATTACCTGTCGCCGTGTAATAATGGGTGCCACTGACCCGACGCTTCGCTGGATCAGTGCTCCTGCCGTTCCCCGAGCCCACAGAAGCCCCGGACAAAGCGCATATGGCCTCCCGTTTAGTGCTTACCGTGTCAGCGTTGACGGTTCGACGGACAATAGGATATCGTGACGATCTCAAGCACGTGCTCCGGCAAACTCTAAGGCAAAACCTATCGTGGCTGCGTGGCGGTTTGGTGCTCTTGGAACTTTTTCGGGCAGAGCCACGGCCAAAAGCAATAGGATCTATGTATGGCGGTGAAGCAGAGGCTGAAAGACAAGCTTGATGAATTGATGCTGTGGCGCGCGGTCGAACTGGTCTGGAAGAGCGCTCCAAGTTGGACCGCGCTCAATCTTGTCGCGGTATCGGTTCAGGGTTTGCTTCCATTGGCCGGCGTTTATGTCATGAAGCTGATTGTGGACGCGGTCAGCGCTGCGATCCGCGTAGGACCGGAGCACGCGGACATGGGATCCATCCTCACCCTGGTCTCCATTGCCGGCGCACTGATTCTCGCACAGGTCCTGACTTCAGCGGCCGCAAATATGGTGAAGAGCATCCAGTCGGAAACGGTAACGGACCGACTGGCAGGCATTATTCAGGGCAAAGCTGTCGACGTGGACGTAGAATGCTACGACAACCCCGAGTACTATGACAAGCTGCACAGAGCTGAAGACGAGGTGAGCTTCAGGCCTAACAGGGTTGTGGACGGTCTGGTGGAGCTGTCCAGGAATACGATCTCGCTCTGTGCAATGGCCGGATTGCTCTTTTCCTTCCATGCCGCACTTGCTGCTGCGGTGCTCCTGGCCTGCGTGCCGGATTTCTTGATTCGCTTGAAGTACAGCGAGAAGTTGTATAGCTGGATCCGTCAGAACACCCCTCATATTCGACTCGCCAACTTCCTGCACTGGATGCTCACCAAACAGTTCCATGTCAAAGAGATGCGCATTTACAGTCTTGGCGCTAATCTTATGAATCGATTCGGGAAGATTCGATCCTCGTTGCGAAAGGACAAGTTCAGACTTGTCGCGCGCTACGGTCTTGCTGAAATGCTTGCGGGCACGGTGACGGTAGCAGCGTATCTGGGTGCATATATCTTTATCGTGTACAGAACCGTTGCAGGCGCGATCAGCTTGGGTGATATGGTTATGTATTACCAAGCCTTCCAGCTCGCGCAGGACAACTTCAAGAACCTGATGAGGAGCGTTGCTCTTCTGTACGAAGACAGCCTCTTCATTTCAAGCCTCTACGATTTCCTCCATTGGAAGAACAGGGTGAAGGAGCCTACCCATCCCCAGCGCCTTTCAGAGGTGATCTCCTCCGAAATCGCCCTGAACTCGGTGAGCTTCCAGTACCCCGGCAGGGGCAACCACGTGCTCCAGGACGTAACCCTCAGAATGAAAGCAGGGCAGATCACCGCGCTGGTCGGAGAAAACGGTTCAGGCAAGACTACTCTTCTGAAATTGTTGTGTCGATTCTACGATCCCACCGAGGGTCTTATTGCCATTGACGGCCAGGATCTCAAGTCGGTCAGCAGAAACGACCTATGGCAGCGTATGGGAGTGATGTTTCAGGATTTCTCAAAATATCCCGTGACCGCTCGGGAAAATGTCTCGTTTGGCGCGTGCCACGTGGAAGAGGGCATGGACCGCGTTGTACAAGCGGCAAATGAAGCAACTGCCCATCCTATGATCATGAATCTCCGACGCCAATACGACACGGTGTTGAGCAATTATCTCCAAGGCGGCCAGGAATTGAGCCAGGGCGAGTGGCAAAAGATCGCTCTGGCACGAGCATTGTACAATCGCGGGCAAATCCTGCTCCTTGATGAACCCACCTCCTTCATGGACGCCGTTTCTGAACGTCATTTCCTTGGCCGGCTCAAAGACAGTGCGGACGGCCGCGTTGTGCTTCTCATAAGTCATCACCTCCCCACGGTTCGCATCGCGGACTGCATATATGTGCTGGAACGGGGGCGCATCGTCGAAAGCGGAACCTATGAGCAGCTCCTGACCATGCAAGGCCGTTTCTGGCGATTGTTCAACCCGGTCAACACATGATGGAACACGAAGATGGGCGCCACTGAAGGCCCATCCGGCTCACGCATGCCTTTAAAACTTGACAAATTTTCGGCCCCCTCGTATCCTCGCTGATTGTCCGAAGGCATAACCTTTTCATTCTCTCCCGATTGATCTCTGCGCAGACGTTGTTGGCCGCGAAGGCCTGATTTGTACCGCTGCATTGTCCGTAGAGGGTTGAACCTTCATGAAGTCTGTAAAAGACATCGACCTTTCTCTGACCGGCGAGCATTTTCCATCCCCCATAGATTGGCGGGACGTCGTGCTCTACAGCCTCTTGGTGGATCGTTTTGATAACGGGTCCAACGGAGACGGCACTGCAAACGCGGAATCGGGAAAGACAATCCGATCGTCAGAGTGCCGCCAAGTATTCCAGGGGGGGAATCTCAAGGGGGTGATGCGGCGGTTGGATTACCTCGCCGGATTGGGCGTAGGCGGAATATGGGTCAGCCCTATCTTCAAGAATCGACCTGAAAGGGAAGATACCTATCATGGTTATGGTATCTACAACTTTCTTGAGGTGGATCCCCGTTTCGGTACGATGGAGGAGCTCTGCGAACTGGTGCATATGGCACATGCGCGTGGAATGTACGTAATTCTTGACATTGTGGCCAATTACACAGGGGATAATTGGGCGTACGAAGACGACCGATTTTGCGAATATAATTCCGAAGTTAATCATCCGTATCCCTTCGGATTCTGGCGCAATCTATCCCCCGGCGCAAACGGGACACGAAATGACGCGGTATGGCCCAAGGAGCTTCAGTTGCAGCAATGCTATCTGAGGCGGGGCAAGATCCGCAATTGGAAGGTGGACGGCACCGAGGCGCAGCAGGGAGATTTCGACTCGCTGAAGAAGCTCGCGATTCAACGGCGCGAAGTTCTGGAGACTTTGATACGGATATACAAATTTTGGATACGAACCGCAGACGTGGACGGATATCGACTCGACGCAGCCAAGCATATGGATCCGCTATCAACCGCCTTGTTCTGCTCCGCTATTCGAGAATATGCCAAGACTTTGGGGAAACACAACTTCCTCATTTTTGGCGAAATAGCATCAGGGTATGAGACCATTCAACAGTATCTCAAAGGTTGCGCATTCTGTGCAGGAAACGGCCATCGGCTCCACGGTATCGATTCGGCCTTGGATTTCCCTTTGAGCTACATTTTGGAGCGAGTTGTGAAGGGCTTCGCGAGCCCGGAAGAGTTGCGTTGGGTGTATAACGGGACGAACCCCTTGTATGCAAACTACCGAGACCCCGGCATGAACTCCGTGACATTTCTGGACAACCACGACCGGAACCAACGTTTTATGCATGACAATCCGTATCAGCAGCAGTCGGTTTTGGCTCTGGGGTACCTGTTGACAAGCCTCGGAGTTCCTTCCATCTACTACGGGACCGAGCAGGGCTTCGACGGAGGAGGACCCGATCTGCATTATGTGAGGGAATGCATGTTCGGCGGCAATTGGGGGGCCTTCGGTTACACCGGAAAGAGCTTTTTCGACGAACAGCATCCTATCTACAAAAGCATGGCGCGGATCGCGGCCGTTAGGCGGCAGGAGCCTGCTCTTCGGTACGGGAGACAATATTTTCGGGAGACCAGTCCAAACGGGGCCGACTTTGCTTACCCAGCGGATAGGCATTGTACGCTGGCGTACTCTCGCATTATGGACGAAACGGAGATTCTTATCGCACTGAATTTGGATTTTAATGCTCGGTCTGATTTCATCACAATTGATTTCAATCTTCATAATGACGGGGAATGCATGGTCGATTTACTTAGGCCTGGGACCCAGGCGCGGGTTGTCCGGCGAAATGCGCGGAACATGGTGCAGGTTGCCTTAGACGGGCTGGGAATGGCAATTTTCAAGAAGCAATAGCTATAGTGAAGGACGTAAAGGATGGTGTCGGCATTGGTAGAGTACCAACGGATTCGGGCCCCGCTGCGGAAATGATGCATAGTATAAAGATTAATGCTCTTTGGCCGGCCCTTATCTTATTGGCCGCGGCTATGGCGCTCTACGCGGTCTCAGTGATGGCCGCAGGCGGCCACACGATTGACGATGCCTATATCTCCGCCAGATACGCGAAGAATCTGGCGGCTTACGGTCAGTTGACTTGGAATCTCCACGAAACTCCAAGGACCGAAGGGTACACATCGCCGCTCTGGGTCCTCTTATCCTCCCTTGTATTCTTCATCACTGACGGTTTCCCTTTTCATTTGATCCAGCTCATGAGCATCTTCTTTGGGGCATTGGCCCTTTTGATGCTTTTCGCACTAGGACGGAAACTACGCATTTCACCCTGGTCCGCTGCACTGCCTCCACTATTTTTGTCTGTGAGCGCACCTTTCGTTTTGTGGAGCGCTTCCGGAATGGAAAGTGCTTTCTACACTTTTTTGGTGCTACTGGGAATGTACCTTGTCCTGGACGAAGAAGACAATGGATTGAATTACATTACCCCGCTGGTTTTCTTTCTTATTTTTCTTGCCCGCACTGAAGGGCTTGTATTCTATCTCTCCGTGGTTGCTGTCAGAGGCGGAAAATGCTTGCTGTATGCCGACGTTGGACGTAACGACCTAAGAAAGTTCCTTGTTTGGAATGCAATATTCTTGCTATGTTTCTTCACCTATCTGCTGTGGAAAGTATACTATTACGAAGCTGTTCTGCCACTGCCGGTTTATGTGAAGAAACCGGACGGCCTCGCGGGCTTTGTCTACGTCGCAGACTTTCTAGGTTATATTGCCCCTTCGCTCGTGCTCGCCCTACTTGGTTTGAGAGCTGGTTGGAGCACAAGAAAGTTACTCCTGTGGGTTGCGCTGGGGGCGTACCTTCTGGCTATCTCATTCTCAAATCCGCTTATGGGATGGAGCTTCCGGCTTCTGGTTGCGGCTTTTCCGTTAATTTACTTGCTGGCCGTGTGGGAACTCGATCGGGTATTTCTTGTAGAGAACCCACATACACTCAATAGGTTCCTTTTTGGTGTGATCGCGTGCCTCCTGTTCCTCACTGTCCTCAAGGACCCCGGTGATTACCTGGATTCGTTGCGACGGAGAGCAACGGCAAGCGCCCAGGTGCTTGGAAGTGTGCACGTTCCGCTTGGCCAATGGCTGGATCGGCAGCCGAAGAAAGCGGGAACAAAGAAGGTGGCCTTAGCTGATGTCGGCGCGGTTTCGTTCTATTTTGACGGCGAAGTCATAGACTTCTATGGGTTGAACGACAGAAAGATAGCGTATGAAGGCTTTTCAGCCCGGAGCGTTCTGGAGAGAAATCCGGATTATGTGATCCTGAATAGTAAGAACCAAGCTACGTTTGAAGGCAATGACTCTCCGTGCGGGATCATGTCAGAAGAGATATTCAAGTCGGAATTGTTCCAAAAACATTATTGTTTTGTGAGGCAGTTCGTTACCCAGAAGCCTTTCTATAGCTTGTGGGTGTACAAATGGAGGCACTAGAGGACGGCGGGAGCCGGGCATTGACGGTGCAGTGGATAGTAGGGTATGGTGTTTATGAGAAAGTATCGGCCGAGAAAGCCGTTATTTCAGGGATTGGCTCGGATGAAGATGGAAGAGAGTAAGCAGGGGGCGTCACGCGCGACCCTCTTGGCATGGAACTGTGGGCGTAAGCCGGTGTATCCAATACTACCGGCTCTGGAGGGTCAGTACGCGCCTCGCGCGCTCACGGGAGCATTGTCTTGGCTGGTGCTCACGGCCATTCTCGTCTTGAGCCATTTCTGTCCACCGGCCTGGGCGGACCAAAGACCGTCGCCTATCAAATTGGACAGGCAGACGGGCCATTACAGTTTGGCAGGGCACCTGGAGCTCTACGAAGATAAGACCGGCCACGAGGCTTTCGACAGCATCCGATCGAAGGAATTCCGCTCAACGCCGAAGGCCGTGCCCAATATTGGTGAAACCCAATCTGCGTATTGGATCAAATTTGCTCTCGACAATGACACCGATGCACTACTCACGGTCATTCTGGCCGTTAGTAATGTTCACCTTGATTTTGTCGACATTTTCGTAACATCCAACAGAGGGGCCCAGGTTGCGAGGTATCGTGGGGGTACGCGAGCCCCGTGGGAAGAGAGGGTGTCTCAAGGGGGTCATCCGGTTCTGGCACTGGATTTCGCTCCCCATGAACACAAAACCGTTTTCGTTCGAGTTCAATCCCAGACGCCTTTGTGGATCCCGCTGGCAATCTCTTCTGAAGAAGCGTACCACAAAGATGAATTGGGTCGGAACCTCTTCCTGGGGGTGTTCTATGGAGTAATGGGCTTCCTGATCGTTTGGAACTTGTTTGCATGGACAATCCTGAAACAGCGGTCCTACCTTTATTACATCTTGACTCTCGTTGGGGTGGTGACCTGGCAATTAGGTTACGACGGGTTGAGTCCTCATGTGACGATCTTTTCTCGACCCGAAAAGATGTTGCATCTTTTTCAATCAATGCCGTCTCTTGTGTTTGTGTTTAACATAATTTTTGTATCTTCATTTCTCAACGCAAGAAATAAATATCCCTTTTTGTACCGCATCTTCGATGTATTCTTGATACTCGCAGTGGGGGTGCTTCTTCTGTATGCGACTAACTACTATATTGGGAATTACGCGGCAAAGTTCTATGGTATTGCTCTGTCATGGATGTTTGTCATCGTAATTGGACTCATGTGGTATAGAGGAGAAACAACTGCTCGTTATCTGTTTCTGGCACACGTTTCGTTTCCGATCCTTGGTGCTATCGTCATCAGTCAACTGCAGGGGTTTCTTCCATACAACGTATTCTGGCTTAACGCGCTCAAGATCGGCTATCTGTTGCAGGGTATGTTCCTCTCGCTGGCTTTGGCCGACCAGTACGCGACAATGCAGGGGGGTTTTCGGCACATGCTCGAAGACCAGGTTGCCGAACGTTCCGCGGAGCTGACGGCCGCCAATGAAAGCCTTCAACATGAGGTAATCGAACGAACGCGAATTGAAAGATTGATCGCTAAAGCGAAGCGTGAGTGGGAGCAAACATTTGACACGGTTCCGGACCTCATTGCCATCATCGATCGAGATTTTAGGATACAGCGTCTGAATAAGGCCATGGCCGCTAAGTTGGGAGTTCATCCTAGAGATGCGATCGGGCTGAATTGCCACGAGGTCTGCCACGGGACCGATCATCCCATAGATATTTGTCCGCTACATATGAGCCTGGCCGACGGAAAAGAGCACTCGGCGGAAGTCTTCGAACCCAGGCTCAGTGGAACGTTTCTTGTTTCAGTGACCCCTTTGCAGGTAAATGGGAGCAACCGGCCCGAAATGTTTGTCCACGTCGCGCGCGACATCACGGAGCGCAAGATCTTCGAAGAGAAACTTCGCAAACTGGCTATCACCGATAGCTTGACTGAAATCTGGAACCGGCGCCAGTTCATGCAGCTCGCTCAACGTGAGCTTGACCGGACGAAACGATACGGCGGGCACTTAGCTATCCTCATGATGGATCTCGATCGTTTCAAAGCCATAAATGATGCCTACGGCCACGATGTGGGTGATGAAGCGCTTAAGAAAGTCGCAGAAATCGGCCGGACCAGTTTGCGTCAAGTGGATATATTCGCCCGGTACGGAGGAGAAGAGTTTGTCGCTGCTCTGCCTCAAACCGACTTAGAGCAAGCCGTCCAGGTAGCTGAACGACTCCGGCATGAAGTTGCGGAGACTCTGCTGACTGCTGACAGCCGGCCTGTGCACATAACTTTGAGCATAGGGGTGACCGTTGCCGGGCCAGAGCTGGGTAACCTTGCCACCCTTCTCAAGAACGCGGATCAGGCGCTTTACAAGGCTAAGAACAATGGCAGAAACCGCGTCGAGGTTTTCGAACCTGACGGTTCTACCCTCGTGGGTGGTGGGTCTGGTGCAGGTGTTTGAGACGATGCTGGGCCACGTGTGTATAAATCTCGGTTGTGGAGATGTCCGAGTGCCCCAGCATGATCTGAACCGCGCGCAGGTCCGCGTCGTTCTGGACCAGATGAGTGGCAAAGGAGTGGCGCAGTGTGTGCGGTGAGATCTCTTTTCGGATTCCGCCCGATCTAGCGTACTTCTTGACTATCTTCCAGAAGGCCTGCCGCGTCATGGGCCCGCCCCTGCGCGTGACAAATAGGGCTTCCGAGCGCCGGCCGTGTAACAACCCGTTGCGTACCGTCTCCAGATAGCTCATCACGGCCCGCGACGCCGGAATGCCTAACGGAACCACTCTTTCCTTCGAGCCTTTCCCGACCACCGTGACGCATCCCATTTCCAGGTCTACCTGGCCCATTTCCAGCTTGACCAGCTCCGATACTCTCAAACCGGTGGCATAGAGTAATTCCAGCATAGTCGCGTCTCGTCGCGTTTCGAGGCTGCCGGTGGGGACTGATGCCAGGAGACGGTCCACCTCGTCCGGTTCCAGGTATTGGGGTATCTTTTTGGGAAGTCTGGGAGAGTCGATTAGCTGTGATGGATCCTCACGGATGAAGTCGTTTTGGGTCAAATAACGGAAGAAACCTCGGATGCAAGAGATTTTCCTCGACCTGCTCCTCGGGCTCAAGCCGCGCCGATCCATCACGGCCAAGAACATGAGCAAGTCTTCGCGACTGACTTTCTGCACGCTGTCGATGCGATGAGTTTGCAGGAAACGGCCGAACTCTCTCATGTCCGAAGCGTAGGCGTTCACCGTTAAAGGGGCCAAACCCCTGTCCACGATCAGGTGATCGAGGTATCCCAGAATAGATTGCTCGACGGAAGAGATTCCGGAACGTACCATATCGCTTCTAGACTGCTACCGAAGCTTCGTTATTTAGGAGGCTCTTTTCGATCTCGGTCAGGTGGTCTCGCAAGCTGTTCTTGATTGTATCCAGCTGCTCGAAGTCAACGACCTTCTTGTGGTTCTCGTCCACCACATAGAAAACGTCCTTAGCTCGATTGGCTTCGGTGGTGATTTTCGTCAGGACTATGTAAAGGCCGAGCGAAAAAAGCTTCCGGCAAATGTCGTACAGGAGGCCCGGGCGGTCGTCTGCCTGTACTTCCACGATGGTAGCCCGGTCTGAAGCAGCGTTATCGATCTCCACGCGTACGGGGAACCGGATCTTGAACGGCGTGCCTAAAAGTTTGCCCACGCTGCGGCGAACGGCCACCAATTCATCCACGTTGAGCTCGCCTCGGACCACTCGCACCATGTCTTCGCGGAAATGGTCCCATCGATCTGGGTCATCCAGAGCCCCTTCAGGGATGTCATTCACGTGGAAGGTTGCGACCGCGGTGTCCGGTTCAATGCTGTGACTCCACGCGCTCAGTATGTTGATCCTGTTCGCGGCGAGCGTTCCCGCAATCTTGTAGAAGAGTCCCGGCCTGTCCTGAATGATAATGGTCACCGCGCTGTATCCGGGTTTCGGATGATCGGTCTTTTCCATAATAATGTCTTCAGGCGATAGGGACGCCCTCTTATGCTGGATTAGGTGTCGCCTCATGGCCACGAAGTGATCCACAATGGTGCTCGGATAAAAATCCAACAAATAGCGAGACGACGCGCCGGCCAGGTACTGATCCAGTTCAGAACCTTTGAAGTCTTCCGGGACGAAATCCCGAATGAGCGCTTTAACTTCCTTGAGCCATTCGCCCAGATCCTCGCCTCCCGGTTCGCCTTCAATAATGGCCAATGTCCTGAAATAGAGTTCCTCAAGCAAATGGCGCCGCCAGGAATTGAATGCCGTCGGCCCCACAGCTCGCAGGTCCGCGTGGGTGAGGATCAAGAGCATGTCCAGCCGTCGTTTCTGAATTACGGTTTCCGCGAAACGACTCAGTAATGCCTCGTCATGAAGATCTTTGCCCAGAGCGATCTGCGTCATGGCTAGATGGTTTCGGATCAGGAAGCAGACCTCGTCCATATCTTCTTGTGAGATCCCCAGCCGCTCCAGCACCGGGCGCGCAATCTCTTCCCCCACAAGCTCGTGGCCTGCTCCTCGGCCCTTGCCAACATCGTGGAAAAGCCCCGCGAGATATAGAAGCTCCTTCTTTTCCAATTTCTGGAAGATGGTTCGGAGCAGCACGTCTTCCGGATCTCCTCTGCTGCTGCCGAACGAGTCCAGATTTTCGAGCACCGCAATAGTATGCAAGTCAACGGTGTACTGGTGATAGAGATCGTGCTGGCGCAAGAAGCGCACCCGTTCGAATTCAACGATGAAGCGTTCCAAGAAACCGACCTTCATCATTGCGTTGAGTGCCTTGGATATGGCTCCACCGGACCGCAAGATGTCAAGGAACATGGTGTTGACTTGCGGATCGGCCATCCAGCTATTGTCCAAGGACGGCAGTAAGGTGCGGATCTTGTCGGCAACTCTGATGTCCAGGTCACAGCCGGTATCTGCAATCTTGCGAAACGCGTTAAGCATGTCACGCGGGTCCGCGTCCATGCTGTCCAATTCGTATCGATTTACGCCGCCCGCGCCGATGTAATACCAGTTATCAAGTTTGAGGCGCTTCACGTCCTTCACAACCGCAGGCCGTAGAAAGAGCCGGGCACGGGCACGCACATCTCGACCGAAGAAATCCATAGTGGAGACATGGCGATAATATTCACGCATGAAATTCTCCACTCCGCGACGTTCGGGGGTGTTATTGAAGCCCATCTGTTCGACAAGGGCAAATTGCGCTTCAAATGTGAGTAAATCATCGCGACGCCCAGCCAGGAAGTGAAGCCTGGCTCGTACGCCAGACAGGAATGCAAGGCCTTCGTTCACCTCTTGGACCGCCTTACGGCTGCAAACACCAAGGTACGGCAGCTCGTCCAGGTTTGAAGTGCCGAAGACGATGCGCGACAGCCACGCAATCAGTTGCATGTATCGCAGCGACCCCGGCCCCTCCTTCACATTGGGCTGGAGCAGGTAGACCGTGTCCCCGAACTTGTCGCAGGATCGGCGAATCTCACTCTCGATTCTCAGATACAGATCCAGAGGGTGCCTTTCCTTGATGAGCCTTTCCCTTTGGATGAGCAGCTCGCGGAAGATGTTCTCGTCGCCCCAGATAAGCCGTGCATCCATAAGTGACGTGAGAACCGCGAGGTCCTTATCCGCCTCCTGCTCGCACTCTTCTGCGGTACGAACCGAGTGGCCCATTTCCACTTTGGCGTCCCACAGCAGGTACAAGATCTCCCGAATGCCTCGGTATATGCCTTCGGGCGCATCCGGCACCCGCAGGAAGAGCAAGTCGATATCCGAATAGGGGCTCATTTCCTGGCGACCGTACCCACCAAGACCCACCACTGCGAGCAGGTCTTTCCAGTGGCCCAAATAGTGGTCTGCCAATTGCCCCAGCAGCGCGTCATAGACAGGATGCATGAGGAAATGCTCGGGATCGGGCGCGGATCTGGCCCGGAATTCCTCGATCCCGTCTCGAATACGCTGTATCTGTGCCGGCCTATCATGATCGGCGAATATGAATCTCATGCATCTGCGCCCCTGAACAATTCGGAGACTTTATACCGATTCGCTTTTAAGAAAGTAAGACGGGGAGAACCTTTTTGTAAAAAGGTTCCTCCCCGAACCCCTTTCCAAAAACTTCTATGTGTCTCTGGCCGTTCGCCTTCCTCTCCAGGAAGGCGAAATGCCAGAGGAATATAGAGTTTCTTGACGGGGGCTTTGGGGGAAACTTCTTTACACAAAGAAGTTTCCCCCATGCTTTACTTCTTTGAAAGCGCACTGGTATCAATCTTCGC
>JBMOME010000147.1:0-12233 GCA_049323095.1 Thermodesulfobacteriota bacterium | reverse complement strand
TGGTTTTCGGCGGGCTGAACTCAGTGCCGGGCGCCATCGTGGGCGGAATCACCATCGGGCTCCTCCAGAATTTGTCGGATGGAGGCCTTACGCTTCTCAAGATACATTTTCCCGATGTCTGGTGGCCGGTAACGATCAAAGAAGTGGCGCCTTTCGTATTTATGGTCATCTTCCTCCTCTTCAAACCTTTTGGTCTGTGGGGCTGGGAGAGGATAGAGAGGGTTTAGCCGATGAGTTATCTTCCCTGCGGATCGTATTTCGACTCCTATCGCGACGAGCAGAAATGGTGGAGGACCCCCTTCATCAAGTTCAAGATGATCCTCATGGTGGTCCTCTTGGTGAGTTTTCCGTTGATGGTGCGCATGGAATGGGTAAGTGGGGAGTGGCTCAGTATCGCGTATACGATCAACTACTATGTTCTGGCGGCTCTTGGGGTTCAGCTACTCATCGGGTACTGCGGCCAGATTACCTTGGGACACGCTGCGTTTGTTGCGGTGGGAGCCTACTCCAGTTCGATGATGGTGCTTTTCATTCCTTGGCCCCAGGTCGTTGTTGACGCAGGGCTGGCCTACCCCATAAGTATGATTTGTGCTGGAATTCTGGCCGGGCTCTGGTCGGTTCTCTTCGGACTCCCCTCAGCGCGTGTCAAGGGCTTCTACCTGATCATGACTACGATGGCTGCGCAGTGGATCACGGTGCCTCTGGTCATTACCCAGTACGTAAGCCAAATAGGTGGCCGTGGCCATTACTTCTCCATTCCTCCTGGTACCATCAAGTTGGGCCCCTGGGTAATCGATTCGGACGAAAAGATCTACTACCTTTCTGTGGTCTTGGTTGCATTATGCTTGCTCGCTATGGGCAATATCGCGCGTTCCAAGCTCGGACGGGCATGGGTAGCTATCCGAGACAATGACATAGCGGCCGAGACCATGGGAGTAAATATCGTCTGGTACAAGCTTCTGGCTTTCTTTGTGGCGGGCTTCTTCGCAGGAATTGCCGGCTCGTTCTACATCACAGCCCTCTCTTTCGTGAGTCCCGAGCATTACGAATGGTTCTATTCCCTGCTCTGGGTAGGAATAATTCTTATCGGAGGCGTGGGGAGTATCCAAGGAGTCGTATTCGGTTCCGCTTTTGTGGTGCTTGTTTTCAAGGTCTTGGAAGTCTCTGTCCTATTTCTACAAGGCACGGTGATGGAGGCCTACCCCTCATTGGCCGTGATGACCACCAAGATTCACTTTTTCAAGGAATCCGCGTTCGGTTTGGCGATAATCTTCTTCTTGATATACGAGCCCAACGGGCTTGCGTACAGGTACTGGCAGTTGAAGAACTACTTCAATCTGTGGCCCTTCTCGTATACCGGAAAGGGCTCCTAACGGTCCCGGATAGAAGATTGAAAGGGGGTGCCGGGCAAAACCGAGATGAAGGTGGACATCGACCTTAGCGAAGTTCATTCGCGACATCACTACTCACGAGAGGGAGGTACATCATGAAGAAGGGAAGGCTGATCCTGGGAGTGGCCCTGTTCTTCATCTTTCTCTGCTTGCCGGCGTTTGCGCAACAAGAGATCGTGGTGGGTTCGATCAATGACTTGACGGGCGCAACATCGGACGTGGGCAAGGACATGGCTCTCGGAATCAGAGAATGTGTGGCCTACATCAATGACCACGGAGGAATAAACGGTAAGAAGATTAAGCTCTTGCTGTATGACTATGGATACCGTGTGCCCGAGGCCATTACGATCTACAAGAGGTTCAGAGACTTCGACAAGATCGCCATGCTCAGCCAGTGGGGCACAGGCGACACAGAGGCGCTCTCGCCTACGGTAAACAAGGATCAAATGGTCGCTCTGTCCGATTCGTTCTCAGGACATCTGTGCGATCCCAAGAAGACGCCCTACAACTTCGTCTATGGGACCGACTATTCCACCAATGCCAGGGCTTGTCTGACGTCATGGTATGACAATGTCTGGATGAAATCCGACAAGTGGAAAGAAGCTCGAAGCAAGGGCAAGAAGCCCAAACTGGTATGCTTCTACATGTTTGCGTCCCCCTATGCCAGCGCACCTATTAAGGCTATCAAGGATCAAGCAGCTCTGCTGGGCATGGAGGTGGGAAAAGACCAGGATGTCTCCCTGACCGCTCTTGACACCAAGAGCCAAGTTCTTGCGGCCAAAGCCGAAGAACCGACTATCATCTGGCACGGCAACACCACCATGTCCGTCGCAACGGCGGTAAAGGACGGGTATGCCCTGCAGCTGGGTGCGGATCATATTGTCAACAACTGGGGCTTCGACCAGAACCTGGTTCGCATGACCGGCAAGGCGGGTGAAGGCGTGATCGGCGCGGCGGCTTGCGCCTTCTTTGGTATGGACGTGCCTATGATGAAAGAGGTAATGGCCCAGGCCCAGAAGATCAACCCGACCGTTCCCAAAGAGAAGCGCGACATAAGAACCGTCCAAGCGTGGGTGAAATTCGGGATGATTCGGGATGCCCTGGCCGTTGCGGACAAGAAGGAAGCCATTGTTCGTGGCAAGCCCGCGGGACCGCGTATCCTGGCCGCGTTTGAAACGTTCAGAGACTGGCAGCCTTTCGGCGTTAAAGGCGCACTGGGCAGACCGCCTGTTACGTATACCGATACGGATCATCGCCCGAGCAGCGTGTCGATGATCTACGTAATCAAAGACGGGAAGATCCAGTTGCTGGAACAGATCGACATGAAGAAGAAGTTCCCTGACAAGTGGATGAGCTGGCTCGGATGGTAACAGGCTGGAGCCAAGGGGCGGATCGTACTGCCCCCCAATCCTGCCGCAGGCACTATCACACTTGATCAGGTGTGGGAGGAACGGACTGTGGGCGAAAACGGCACGATCTTGAAGATCAGCAACATCGAAGTCCGCTATCACGAAGTCATTCTGGTTCTCAAGGGTATCTCCATCGAGGTCCCCGGGGGTGGCATCGTAGCCTTGCTGGGAGCCAACGGCGCGGGCAAGAGCACCACTCTCAAGGCCGTATCCGGCTTGCTCAAACATGAGGACGGTGAAATCACCGATGGTGCCATCGAGTTCTTGGGCGAGAGGATACACAGGCTCGAAGCCGAGGAAATCTCCAAGAGGGGCATCTTCCAGATAATCGAAGGACGACGCGTCTTCGATCATCTCACTGTGGAGGAGAATCTCCTCGTCGGAGGGCATCTCCGGCCGACGGGTCTGAAAGAGCGACTTGCTATGGTTTACAAGTACTTCCCTCGCTTGAAAGAGCGGCGGAACGTGATAGCGGGCTTTGTGAGTGGTGGAGAACAGCAGATGTGCGTCATTGGCAGGGCCATGATGGCCATGCCCAAGCTCATGCTCCTGGATGAGCCGTCCATGGGGCTGGCTCCACTGCTTATCAAGGAGATCTTCGAGATCATACAGAGGCTCAACAAGCAAGAACAGATTCCTATCCTGCTCGTTGAGCAAAACGTCAAGCTCGCCCTTACCGTGGCCCCTCACGCGTACGTGATGGAGAACGGCCGTATCGTCATGGACGACACTTCGGAAAAGCTCAAGGAGAATCCCGACATCAGGGACTTCTATCTTGGTTTAACCGATGTGGGAGGAAGAAAGAGTTTCCGTGACGTTAAGCACTACAAACGGCGCAAACGATGGTTAACCTAACATGCCTTCAAGACCAAGGAGGGGAACATGAGCAAGGTATGGAAAATCTGCGCTTTTTCGCTTGTGACTTTGATATTTGCAGTCATGCCGGCCCTCGCTGTCGATCCGCCAAAGATTGCGTTGGAGCGCGTCGAGGTGGCCAGTATTCAGCCCTTCTTCCTTAGCGCCAAGATCGCGGTTCCGACCAAGGACGACCCCAAGAAGATGGAAGACAAGATCATGGCAGCGCCGGGATTCACTGCCACTATGAACACTGCGTACGTCCTCAAGATCACCAATCCTAACAAGGCTCCCATCATGTTGGACGAGCTCACGTTCACCGTTTCGTTTGACGGTTTCGACGTGAATACGGTGACCTCGTACGAGGATATGTGGATCCCGGGAGGCAAGACGAACTATTTAAGAGTGATTGCTACCAATGAAGCAAATCCCACCGTAGGGTCGCTGAGCGTAGGTTCGGAATGGGTTGAGCGCGCCAAATCGATGGGGAAGAAGCCGCCTGAGTTGGTTAAGAAATGGTTCGAAAGCATCTCCGACTTCGACTTCCCTGTGGAAGTCAAAGACGGCACGGCCGTTTTCAAGACCGAGGACGGCAAGGAGCTTCGGGCTACTTTCGCGGGCAAGTTTGGAAAGGCTGGTACGGCAAAGTAGTCAGCGACAATCTCCACACAAGAAGAGAGGCGGCATTGATCGTGTGCCGCCTCTCTCTTTTTCTCGACCTATACCGGTTGTCAAACTTCTTGGCTTCTTGGACAGCCCGCGCTTGAAGAAAGACCGGTAGGGGCCGGCGTCTCTGCCGGCCCGAGCTGGTTGATATTCTTAAGAAAAATGTGCCGGCACGGAGGCCGGCACCTACCAGAGCTCAAGCGGCAATCGGACATTATTCTTAACAGTTCCTATAAGGATTCAGTCATGTGCCGCGATAGGGTTTCAGGCTAAAACAGTGGCTTGAATAGCACGAACTTCTCCAAAGGCACGTGCTTGCCCTTTTCTGCCTTGCCGACTCGGACTGCATTCTGTCCGTGGCGCCGATCAGGACCGTAGGTTATTGGGGCGCCTCCACCCTCGGGCGTGAAATCCTTGATCTTCTCCATACCCTTGATAAAACCTTCCACGGTGAGATCCCGGCCGGCATTCTTCAGACCCTCCACGAGTTGCATCATAGAGGCAGCTCCAAATAGGCCGAGATATTCCTTCCCTTTGATCTTAGGATCGTATTTCACAAGTATCGCAGCAACCTTGTCGGCTTCGGGCTCCACACCGGGCATGGCTACGTTACCCGGTAGCGAGATATAGCTCCCTTCCCAAACCTCGCCCGCGAAGGTGTACATGATCGGATCGCCGAGAGGAAACGAGAATAGGATCTTGGGCCGGTAATCGATCTTGGCGATCTCTTTGAGTATGAGCGCTCCGTGGGTGGGCGTAGGATAGATCACCAGGGTGTCTGCGCCTGATTCCTTCAACTTCAGCGCGTGAGCGCCCAGGGCCCGTTCACCCATCTCAAACGGGACAGTGGCGACGACCTGCGCCTTGCCGGGCATCGCGGCAAGGGCTTCATTGAGGCCCTGCATCGCGTTCTTGCCATAGTCGTCGTTCTGGTAGAACAGAGCAATCTTCTTGGTTCCCAGCTTTTCGACCGCGTACTTGGTGAGGTGGGCTGCTTCCTCGCGGTAGTCAGGGTACGAGATGAAGATGTACTTTCTCTTTTCCGGGGGAAGTTCCGGCCACATCCGGACATTCGCGTACGCGGTGACGAGAGGGATCTTGTTGTCGCCGAAGAAATCCTTGGCCGCATGACACGTGGCTGTGCCAAGCACGCCGCAGAACGCGAAGACTTGACCTTTCATCTCTTGGAGATTGGCCATGCCTCGCGTCGGGTTGTACGCGTCGTCTTTGATGATTAGCTTGATCTTTCGGCCGTGGACTCCTCCCTGATCGTTGATGTGATCCGCCCATGCCTTCATCCCTAGGCCGGTCACGCCCCAAAGCGCGGCAGGCCCCGACAAGGGCGTCGTTACCCCCACCACGATTTCTTTGTCGGTGACTCCCGGGACATCAGCGGCGAATGCCGCGCACGCGAAGGCCAGGCAGATCATCCCAACCATGAAGATCTTCCTGTGCAAATCCATCGTGTAATCCCCCTTCCTCTGAAATCTGTTCGCTTGGTCTCCTCTTAACGGAGAGGTTGCATTACGGCCGGCCACTGTGCATGGCCACACTTCACCTATATCGCGTATGGCTGGGCGGAACGTTTCAGCCACACGGTTAACGATTCGGCTGAATCTGCTTGGATAGACAGCGTGTCTCCGGGTCGCGGTTTGCCGCCATAGGTGCATCACGCGGGGGATATGAAGTTCTCCCAGGTTGGAAGAATACTTGAGGACACAGTGCCGAGTCAACCGGCAACTGCGCCTCCTCGTATTCGTTCAGTTCTCGCGAAGACCTCTCTTGCAAGGGTATCGCTGGTTTTGCTCGCCAAAGATGTGCATCCCAGCAGACTCGCGCCGCCACGTGACGAGAGCTCACAGAGTCTTCCGCCTACAAAATGATATTGGCATCGACGAGGATCATCGGGAATCCTCCCCTTCAACATGCCCCAGTAAATCCTGAATGTTGTCTATGTTCCGGCCGGCCCGCAGTCCCATCGCGTGGGGCTCGGTTCTATATTTTCGTTGCTTGGCATCCCGGCCGACCTCCTTCAAACCCGCGCGAAGGGCCTCATTTATTATCATTCTAAATGGCTTCCGCGATTTTGCCGCAATTGACCGAGCCTTCTTGATCACATCATCGTCTATGGACAGTGTGGTTCTCATGGGATCATCATAACATTATCGCCTTTGATGTCGAGGCATCCATTCCAACGTTGTCGCTTGAACGATGTGCGGCATATTAGGTATAAGATTGGCTGAGTATTCCTTGCGCTCGCGAACCTTCGGAAAGCGCAGAGCGCGCACGCCCTGCGGAACTAACGGGTGAATTGTTATGGCTCCCACGTCGGACAGTCCCGCCGCTGTTCCTTCCCAGGTGATAAGGGATATCGAAGAGCTACGCGAAGAGATTCGTCACCACGATCATCTCTACTATGTGCTCGACAAACCTGAAATCTTGGACGCGGAATACGATCGGCTCTTCAGGAAACTAGAGGAGCTGGAAGCCCAGTACCCCCAACTCATATCACCCGATTCCCCGACTCAGCGCGTGGGTGGCAAGCCTCTGGAGAAGTTCGAAGAGCACAAGCACGCGATTCCCATGATGTCGCTCTCAAACGCATTCGATGAATCCGAACTGTATGAGTTCGATTCTCGGATCAAACGAGCTCTAGGAACCTCCAAGCGAATTCCCTACGTCATCGAGCCCAAACTCGACGGCGTCGCTATCGAGCTTGTGTACGAAAACGGCTTGCTCGCCGTAGCTTCTACGCGGGGGGATGGGTATACCGGCGAAGATGTGACATCTAATCTTCGAACGGTCAAAGCCATTCCGTTGCGCCTGAAGGCCGCGGGGATCTTCGCGGATACCCCGGTAATCGATGTTCGAGGGGAAGTATTTATGCAGCGGGATGAATTCGCCCGCCTCAACGCAGCACGGGATGAAGAGGGCCTGCCCCCGTTCGCCAACCCGCGCAACGCGTCTGCCGGATCTATTCGTCAGCTCGACCCCAGAATCACTGCCAAGAGACCCCTCAAGTTCTTTGCTTACGCCATTGGCAGAGTTGAAGCTCCTCTGCCGGAAGGTCAATGGGACCTGCTCCATGGCCTCCATGATTTAGGGCTCCCGGTGAACCTCACGAATAGCCGCCTCTGCCCCGGAATTGAAGAAGTGCTGGAACATCACCGCCACCTGGAGAAGATCAGGCACGATCTACCTTACGAGATCGACGGCGCGGTGGTGAAGGTGAATTCACTGGAAGCCCAGAGGATTCTCGGGGTCAAGACCCGTTCCCCGCGCTGGGCAGTCGCGTTCAAGTTCGAACCGGTGCAGGCAACTACCAAGATTCTACGCATCGATGTGGGAGTGGGCCGCACCGGCACGCTCACGCCGGTAGCTATCATGGAGCCGGTTAGCGTGGGTGGCGTGACGGTCAGTAGGGCCACTTTGCACAATCAGGATGAAATCGACCGCAAAGGCGTCCGAGAAGGCGACACGGTGGTGATCCAGCGCGCGGGTGACGTGATCCCTGAGGTCGTGAGCGTCGTAACGGACCGCCGGCCAGCAGCCAGCAAGCCGTACACTATTCCTGACGTATGTCCTGTGTGCGGTTCTCACGCGGTCCGTCCCGAAGGTCAGGTGGCGAAGCGCTGCGTGAATGTTTCGTGTCCTGCGCGCCTCAAGGAAACCATTCGTCATTTTGCCGCTCGGGATGCAATGGATATCGAAGGCCTCGGGTTCAAACTCGTCGAGCAATTGGTTGACCGAAACCTCGTTAAGGACGCGGCCGACCTGTATTACCTGGATCAGCAGACTCTGGCCGGTCTTGAGCGGATGGCGGAGAAATCCGCGTCCAACCTACTTGAAGCAATCGACCGTTCTCGATCGGTACGCGTGGACCGTTTCCTTTACGCGCTGGGAATCCCGCTCGTGGGTGAGCATGTAGCCAGGGTCCTCATCGAGGAATTTGGGGACATCGACGCTCTGGCGGCAGCTTCGGCTGAGGAACTCCGTGAGGTTTACGGGATCGGCCCTGAAGTGGCATTGAGCGTGGCCAATTTCTTCCAGGAGCCACGCAACCGAGAAATGATTCGTCGCCTCCGAGATGCAGGGGTTAAGCCGGCGCCGCTTGAGACCCCTGCCCCTGGAGCTGAAACCCCGCTTTCCGGCAAGACTCTGGTCTTCACGGGGGCTATTTCCATGTCTCGCCCCGACGCGAAGAAGATCGTGGAACAGCTTGGAGGCAAGGTTGCAGGTTCCGTGAGCCGCAAGATCGACTTTGTCGTCGCAGGCGAAGATCCAGGATCAAAGCTAGACAAGGCGAAAGAACTCGGAGTGACCGTTCTGACGGAAGCGGAATTCCGTGAAATGGTAGGGCTCTGAACGGCACGGCGCTTCGCGGGGAAGATGCTGCACTCGGTAGATCCTTCGGTTCTATGACTTGACAGGGGAGCATGAACACATGGCCACAGCACGGCGTAGAGTGCTCATATCCGGAATGGTCCAGGGCGTCGCGTTTCGAGCTTACACCAGACACGCCGCCCAACAAGCCGGCGTCGCTGGCTGGGTAAGAAACCTCCCTGACGGCCGCGTAGAAGCGGTCTTCGAAGGACATGCCGACCGTGTGACCCAAATGGTCGAATGGTGTCGCCGCGGGTCGCCAGGGAGCCGTGTCGATGGTGTGGATGTAATTGAGGAAGCCCCCAAGGGCGAGTCACACGAATTCGAGATTACTTACGTGAGAGGAGACTTTTGGTAAACTTTGAGATTATTAGTCCCAAGCGTTCGCTCCTCCGATCGTGCTCACGAGTCACGGCGCTTTTGGCCGCCTTTGTGTGTGCGCCCGCGTTGATCATGGCCGGTAGCCAACCGATCATCGTTGATGTTCTTATGGGTGAGCCGATCCCTCTGGAAAAGATGATTGAGGATCTCGCCACAGTTCGTATTGTGTACATTGGCGAGTTCCATACGGTTGCACGACACCATCAAGCTCAGGCAGCCATCCTCAAGGGGCTCGCGGACAAGAACCTCAGTCTGGCCCTCGGGATGGAGATGTTCGCGGAGAGCCAGCAGCCGATTCTGGAGAAATGGCAGCAGGGCCCAGGCGGAGTGGACAGCCTCATCAATGAGTTAGGCCGCGAGCACTGGACTAACCTGGCGGACTATGAGCCGGTCCTCATGCTCGCCAAGAAATCGAAGATCCCTATACGCGGCCTCAACGCGGACGATCGCATTGTCAAGAAGGTGGCACGCGAGGGCATCGACAGTCTTTCTGAGGCGGAACGAAGGCAGATACCTGCGGACGTCGATCAGGTCAATCCGTTGCACGAGCGCCTGCTCCACATTCGCCTGAAAGTTCACAAGGCCTTCCACGAGAAGGCGCTACACAACATTATTCTCGCCCAGGCGCTTCGAGATGCGACCATGGCCTATGCAGTGGACAGGTTTCTGAAATCGCCTGAAGGGCGGGATCGGGTCATGCTGGTGATCGCTGGGACCGGTCATGTGAGCTATGGATTCGGCATCCCCGAGCGCACTGAGAAGCTGAATGGCCTGACCTATCGGATTGTGCTGCTATCAGAGAGCGGCGAATTGGTATTGACCGAAAAGGAGAAACAACTTGCTGCGCCTATTACCATCACCCACCAGGATCTGAAGTTTATTCGGGTGCCTATAGCCGATTATTTGCACATCCTGCCGCTCAAGTCGTCCGGCGAGCCCGCTGAGAGGCTCCCAGTGGCCTCCTCCGAATAAGGCTGCGTGGGATGCAGCGCGCACAAAAGCGCTGGAGCGAATCAGTGTGCGCTTCACGAACATATATCTTTCATAAGATCTTCGACGGTGATGGGATCACATCGACCTTGCGCAAACTCTTCCCTAGCCTCTTGAATATCCTGCAACAACTTCTTTCGTCCGTGCTCGGCTAGTCGATGCCGGACAATGACGAGCAACGTCTCCTGTTCGTCCGGGGATAACCTACCCACAGCGTCAAGTATCTCCCCGAATTCGGTGTTTTCCATGATTCTTCTCCTGTGCGGCTCTATATCCATTCTCGAAAGTTCTGTCGGAATTGTATCCCGATCCCAGACGAAGCGACAGCAACCTTACCAGTTGTCTGAGCGTTCCTTTCAGCAGACATTCTCTGAGTTCCGGAATTCCCCAAAGGGGAATACTCAAGGTGCTCCCCCTTCAGGGGAAAGACAAGAGCCAGATCTCATTCCGCGACTATTTTTGAGAACCGCTATATCTTTCCGGGCGGCTCCGTTTCGGGTCGTGGTCTTGGCTCGATTGATGCGGTTCGTCCCGCGCAGAACGCGGGACTCACCCCATTCTACGAGGGCTTCGACTAGGAGTGCGCTGGCCGCGGTTAAGCGGTCATTCCCTTGAAAAGCGCTACGCCTACCACTGTGGTGGCGCCGACAAAGCCGACCAGGACTGCCAGGTTCATTAGGGGAGAAAACTGGTACGGACCGCCCAAGGCATACCGCAGCCCGTCAATCCCATAGGTAAGCGGATCGAGGTATGTCAGGACAGTGAGCCAACCTGGAAGGCCTTCAAGGGGAAAGAGAGCGCCCGAAAGAAAGAAGACCGGCATAATCAGGAAATTCATGATCAACTGAAAACCGTGCGGGTCGCTCATGCGAGAGGCAAACGCGATGCCAAGGGCCACGAACGATGCGGAAATGAGGATCATAAAGAGCGTCGCGAAAACTATTCCCAGGAAGTCGGCTTTCATCAATCCAGTGAGTAGCAGCGCGGCAAGGAAAACAAGCGCCTTGAGCATAGAGGTAGTGACAGTGCCGAGCGTTATGCCTGCCATGATGCCCACCCGACTCACCGGCGCGACCAGGATCTCTTTGAGGAAGCCGAACTGCTTGTCCCAGAGCACGTTGAGGCCGCCGAACATCGACGAAAACAGCAAGGACATGCCCACGATTCCTGGGCCGATGAATTCCATGTAAGTCACGTTCCCGCGATATCTGAAGAAGCCACCAAAGCCGCTCCCCAGCACCACTAGAAACAAGAGCGGCAAGGCCATCGACCCGATCAGTCGGCTCTTGTTCCGTTTGAACCGGGTGGTCTCTCTCAACCAAAGCGTGTACACCGTGCCGATGAAATTCATTTGCTCCTGCGCCTCAGGAAGATCCGAATCCGGTCACCCGGCTCTGTGATTGCCTCGTCTCTGATTTCCCTTCCTGTCAAGCTAATAAACACGTCCTCCAGATTGGGTTTTCTCATGGACACCCACCCTATGGGCACATGGAGGTCATGCGCGTATGAGAGGAGCCTTGGAATAAAGGATTCCCCGTTTTCGACCGCCACCATGAGTTTGTCATCTTGAACCGAGACTTGAGCGACCTCCGGGATATTGCGGACGGTCTCGAGGAACTGCGGATCGGGGTTAGCGATCCCTAGTTCCAAGAGATCTCCTCCCAGATCGGCTTTCATGGCCTCGGGCGTGTCCAGGGCAATAATTCTTCCGTGGTCGATGATGGCTATCCGAGAGCAGAGCTGATCGGCCTCATCCATGTAATGGGTGGTCAAGATGATGGTTGTCCCGTACGATTCCTTGAGGTCCAGGATATGGTTCCAGATTCTTCGTCTGGTTTGAGGATCAAGACCCAGAGTAGGTTCATCGAGAAACAGAACTTCCGGCCTGTGCAGTAGCCCTCGCGCGATTTCCAGCCTTCTTCGCATTCCTCCCGAATAGGTCTTCACGAGGTCGTGGCGGCGGTCCGAAAGTTCCACCAGATCCAACACCTCGTCGATGCGTCGGACCCTGGTCTTGGCATCTATTCCGTACAGCCTTCCGTGGAAATCCAAGTTCTCTTCGCCGGTGAGTTCGTCGTCGAGGCTTGGATCCTGAAAGACCACGCCGATGCACTTGCGGACCGCATCCTGATCGCGGCCCACATCGTGCCCGCAAACC
>JBMOME010000146.1:0-12311 GCA_049323095.1 Thermodesulfobacteriota bacterium | reverse complement strand
GGAGGTTTATAACGCTAAACACGACCGGGAGAACCGTCTAAAGACGAATTTGGAATTTCACGTGGCTCTTGGGCGTCTCGCCAGGAATATCATCCTGGAACTGAACATCGCAGCGATCTTATCCCTTCTTTCCTACTATCTGAAGACAATGCAGGTCACGAAGGAAATGGGCCAAGCGACCCTGAAAGCCCATTCTCTGATCGTGGAATTATTAGCGCAAGGGAAGTTTGAAGAAGCCGCAGCCAAGAATCAGCAGCACATAGAAACCGTTTCAAGCCAATTACTGAAGCATGCAGCAGAGAAATTCCACGGAGTGCCAAACGTCCACCTAACCATGGAATAACGCGAAAAGGTATCGGAATGATGCATAGGCAGGATATTGATTCAATTCTCCATCAGACTCCGGAGCGAGTCAGGGAGATTCAAAATGTGCAGCTAAGAAAGATGATGTCGCTGTGCAAGCAGGGGCATACCTTTTACCGAAGACTTTATGAAAGCCGGGGAATCGAATTCGACGACATACAATCCATCGAGGATCTGGAGGCGCTCCCTCTTACCGAAAAGACCGACTATATGAATCATCCTCAGGAATTCGTCCTCCAGTGCCCTGATTTACCGATGTTTGAACGGACCATTTACAATCAACTTTACACGACGGGGACCACAACCGGGCAGCCGACTCCGTTTTACAATACTGCGCACGATTATTACGCGGTCTTAACGATCTCAAAGAGGATCGCCGAGATTGTCGGAATTACTGCTCAAGACACGATTATCAACACCTACCCGTTGACACAAGTTCCCCATCTGACTTCTTTCGCTGCCTTTTGCTATGCCACCGTTACCGGCGCTCGGTTGGTGAGCACCCTAACTGGAACGCCCAATCCGGAATTTCCTATCACTCGTGGCACCAAAGAGGCGGCTAAGATGATTCAAGACAGCCAGGCCACAATCATATGGGGATTCCCGAGCTTTGTTCGACGCATCCTCGGCCTGGCCGAAGAAATGGGCCTGCGTTACGTCTCGGTCCGCTGTGCTGGGGTTTCCGGCGAGCCTTGCTCGGAGGGCTTGAGGGAAGACATCTTGAAACGGTTGACCAAGCTGGGAGCCTCGAATCCGACAGTGAACAACCGTTTCGGTTTCACGGAAATGAGTACGGTCTTTGTGGAATGTGATCCTCAGGGAAGGGGCGGATTCCACAACGCCGCTCCCGACTATCTCTTTATTGAAGTGGTAGATATTGATACGGGAAAGAGACTGCCGGACGGCCGGGTAGGATATCTGGCCGTCACCCATCTCAATCGCAGGGGAACCGTCCTGCTTCGTTATCTGACCGGCGACATGGTGGCTCTCTCCCATGAGCCCTGCCCGTGTTGCGGCCGGACAACAGTGCGCGTGGTTACGCAACCCGTGCGAAAGAGCGAACTGGTTAAATTCAAAGGGACCTTGATCAATCCAAAACCACTACAGGAAGCCCTCTCCGCACTCTCGGGAGTGGAAGAATTTCAAATTCTTTTTACCAAACAAAACCCGGATGATCCTTTGTCGCAGGATCATCTCCAGATTAGGATCGCCACGAGAGAAGATCATGACCAGGTGAAAGATCAGATTGTTTCACTGACTCTTCAAGCCATTGAAATGCGGCCGGAAGTCATCTTTGTCCACCGCGATGCAATATATAACCCGGATGAAGTGTTCAAATCGAAACGGATTCTGATTCTGAATCAATAGAATTCTTCACCGGAACATTCAGAAAGGAGACATGGCATGGCGAAAACGACAATGAAATGGACAGCGATCGTCTTGAGTGGCCTTCTCGCAGCTCTTTTGAGTTCCTTCGTTTGGGCCACGGACTTTCCCACTAAGCCTGTTACTCTCATCTGCCCCTATGCATCGGGAGGCACAGCGGACATCGTTATGCGTGGCTTGGCTGAAGCCACCGGCAAGCATTTGGGGCAGCCTGTTGTGGTGGAAAACAAAGGAGGAGGCGGGGGTTCCTTAGGCCCGGCGACTATGGCTGCTACAGCGAAACCCGATGGATACACTCTTTCGCAGATGCCGGTTACCCTGTTTCGCAATCCTTATATGATGAAGGTTACCTGGGACCCGTTCAAGGATTTTACTTACATCATCCACATTTCCGGCTACACTTTCGGCGTGGTGGTCAAAGCGGACGCTCCGTGGAAGACCTGGGACGAATTTGTCGCTTATGCCAAGGCTAATCCGGGCAAAGTTTCCTATAACACACCCGGCACCGGTTCTACTCTGCACATCGTTATGGAATCCATTGCAGCGGACAAGGGAATCAAATGGATTCATGTGCCCACCAAAGGCGGAGGAGAGGGAACGCCTATGGTCTTGGGTGGGCATACAACCGCGTCCGCCAATTCTTCGGGGGGCTGGGCCGCTCAAGTGGAATCCGGGGATTTGCGTCTCCTGGCGACCTGGGGAGACAAGAGGATGAAGCGCTTCCCCAATGTGCCCACCTTAAAGGAATTGGGTTACGGGATCGTATCTACCTCCTCATTCGGGATCGGCGGCCCCAAAGGAATGGATCCGAAGGTGGTGAAAATTCTCCATGACGCATTCAAGAAAGGGCTTGAGGACCCGGCCTTTATCAAAGTCCTCGACAAGCTGGATATGCCGCCTTTGTACCTGAATACAGAGGATTACAACAATTATAACAAGAAGGTCGACGAAGAAGAAAAGACAATGATTAAGAAACTGGGGCTTGAAAAGAAGGGATAGTGTGCCTTAAGTTCCGGAGACATCATGAGGTCAAGGGACATTGTTGCCTCTATTTTCTGGCTGCTCGTGGGAGCGGGTTTGATTTATGAGGGATATCGCGCGGAACTGGGTACCCTGCAGGAGCCCGGTTCGGGATTTCTCATTTTCTGGATGGGGATTGTAATCGTCGGATTATCGCTCCTTCTGCTCTTCATAACCCTCTTCAAACCCGCTCCCGCAGAGGAGCATCCGTCTCCCTGGTTCGGTCCCGGATTGAGCAAGGTTCTGGTTATCTCTATCGCGCTGTTGCTCTATGCTTATGCTCTGATCCCTCTGGGATTCCTCCTGACCACTTTTCTTTTCATGTTCTTTCTTTTTAAGGCGATCAACCTCCAGAGTTGGGTGGTATCCATTAGCGGAGCTGTCATAAGCTCTCTGGTCATTTACCTTGTTTTCAGTTGTTGGCTCGCGGTTCAACTCCCCGAAGGAATTCTCAGGTAACCAATGGATTTGCTCTATCAGTTAGGAAACGGGTTTCTGGTAGCTCTCAAGCCGATTAACTTCCTTTACGGCTTCCTGGGAGTTCTTATTGGTACCCTGGTGGGGGTTCTTCCCGGGCTCGGCCCCGTTGCTGCTATGTCTTTGTTGTTCCCGGTCACATTCAAGGCGTCTCCGGAAGCGGCCATCATTATGCTTTCCGGAATATATTACGGCGCCATGTACGGGGGATCCACCACTTCCATTCTGGTCAACATACCGGGGGAAGCCGCTTCGGTAGTCACCTGTCTGGAAGGCTACCAGATGGCTCGCCGGGGTAGGGCGGGCGTCGCTCTGGGCATGTCCGCGTTCGGTTCGTTTATCGGCGGCACGTTCTCGTTGGTGGGGCTGGTCCTCCTGGCTCCTCCGCTCACAAAATTTGCGCTGCAATTCGGACCGGCCGAATATTTCAGCTTGATGATATTGGGCTTAGCCGTACTGATCTACTTAGCTCACGGGTCTATGGTCAAAGCCCTGATTATGGCCGCTTTCGGGCTGGTGCTGGGGCTTGTGGGGCTGGACGTTATTAGCGGATACCCACGGCTGACCTTCGATCGTCTGGAGCTGATGGATGGGATAGGACTTGTTCCTGTTATCATGGGGCTCTTTGGTGTTTCCGAAGTCCTAGTTAATATGGAGCACGTGATTCAAAGGGATATCTACGATGTAAGAATTAAAGGTCTCTTCCCGACCCTCAGGGACTGGGCCGAAAGCAAATGGGCGCTGGTCAGGGGATCGCTCATCGGCTTCTTTTTTGGCATTCTTCCCGGCGGTGGCGCCATTATATCTTCTTTTCTTTCTTACGCTGTTGAAAAACGGTTTTCCAGGCATCCTGAGCGGTTCGGAAAAGGAGCCATTGAAGGAGTTGTAGGCCCTGAGACTGCGAACAACGCCGCTACCGGCGGAGCCTTTATTCCGCTTCTGACCCTAGGGATCCCCTCCAATGTGGTTATGGCCATGTTGTTGGGGGCCTTTATGATCCACGGTATATCCCCAGGGCCTCTGCTGATGAAACAACATCCCGATCTCTTTTGGGGCGTGATTGCCAGCATGTATATTGGGAACTTTGTTCTCCTGATCCTGAATCTGCCGCTCATTGGTCTCTGGGTTCAGGTGCTGAAGGTTCCTTACAAAATACTCTTCCCCTCGATCCTTCTCTTTTGCCTTATCGGGGCCTATAGCGTGAGCAATTCAGTTTTCGATGTCTATATGATGATCCTCTTTGGTGTATTCGGATACCTGATGAAGAAGTTTGAATTCGAAGGCGCTCCGTTGATCCTGGCCTTTGTCCTCAGCCCTCTTTTGGAAAATAATCTGAGAAAGGCCCTTATCCTTTCCCAGGGAGACTTTTCTACGTTCTTTACCCGTCCGATTTCGCTCGTCTGCCTAATAATTGCCGCGTTCATACTCCTTTCTCCGTTCATTCCTTCTTTGAGAAAGAAACGAGAGGAGATTGCCTTGGAAGAGGCTTCGTGATCGGAAAAATCCTTCCGCAGATGTGCACGGAATTCGGATAGGATGCGGTGACGTCTCAATATCGAATCTGAACCGTGGTTTTCGAGATTGGCCTTTCAAATCGATCGTAGGTGATTTTCAGGTCAAAGACACCATCTTTGTCAGTGTCATGAAGCTCTTCCTTCCTCACGCCATGCTCATAGAGCTCTCTTCGTTCAATAATGGCGGAATCATTGGGATGCCAATCCGACCTCTGTACCAGCCCATTAACCCAATAAACCGTCGCATCTGCCTTCCCATCATAATTAGTATCCACCTTCACCGTAGATCTAAATGGATCTTTATGTGTTGCCCATTTGTCCGGCCGACCGTCAAAGTTGTCGTCCCATATACTGCTATGGATGCTGCCTGCCACATACTTGTGCCAAGCATCTGGTTTGCCGTCATAGTTGCGGTCCTCTTCCGCGCGTTCAATCTGGCCTTTGACATAATGATAAATAGTGCCGGGTATGCCGGCTTTGTTTCGATCGTACTTTTCCACGCCGGTATAGCTGCTACGCTCTATGAGTGAAGGTTCCAGAAAGTACCCTATTGCCAAGCCCACGAAGAATGCTCCGATCGCAAGAATAGGGCTTGATTTCTTGTGCTCCGAAGGTTCTTGGGGCGTATGTGCTTCTTCTGCTGCCTCCTCCTCTTCTTCTTCAACTTCTCGGGAATCCTCTGCCTCTATTCTTTCCAGAATCTCATTCGCACGTTCTTGATCCTCAGGCCTGACAAGAAGTCGCACTCCTTCTGCCATCTGCAGCGACGGATAAGCCCCGCCACAATCGTCCTTTTGGATGTGCGCTTCTATACCTTCAGAGCCCAGCCTTGAAGCCGCGATGCTCGCGGCCACGTCGCTGGAATAGGTCCTCAGCACCACAGCATCGTCCATATTCATGATCTCTTCTTCCCCCGTGAAGACGCCGCCGGTAGCGCCGGAGCTTGTGAAACGCGTTGACAGTACATGTGACCCCGTTGAATCTCACAGCATGGTGATTTTGATTTCAATCCTGCGATTTAAGCGTCGGGCCTCGTCCGTGATCTTGACGTCCACAGGGTGAAACTCTCCGAAAGAGGCTGCACCCACTCTGCCGGGAGGGATTCCCTTTTCGATGAGGTATCGAACGACTTCCATGGCCCGACCCGATGCCAATTCCCAGTTAGAGCGATAACGGCCCGATCGGATGGGCACATCATCCGTGTGGCCCTGGATAAGGATAACAAGTTCTATATCCTTGGGGATCTTGGGGACCATTTCCTTATAGATCTTTACGAACTTGTCCAGTTCTTTCTTTCCGCCTTCGTTAATTTCCGCCCGGCCCGAAGCAAAGAGGATCTCGGACTGAAACACGAACCGGTCCCCTTGCACTTTAATATCAGGCACTCCCGCGAAGACTTGTTCGAGTTTGGCGAGAAACTCGCTGCGGTACTTCGCGAGTTTGCGAAGGCGGTCTATCTCCTTCTCCTTTTCGCCCAGAAGGCCGACGAGCTGAGACACGCGGAATTGTTCCGCTTTTGCTTCACGGGTGTCGGCAAGTCTCTTGGAGATGTCGTCCAATTTCGAACGCAGCGAAAGTATTTCCTTTTGCAGGTCCGCAGCCTTGGTGGATTCGGCTTGTTCTGATTGCTTGGCTTCGGCCAACACCCTGTTGAGCTTGCTCACCTGTTCGACATATTCGGAAATCCTTTTATTCAATTGAGCGATGACATTGTTGAGCGTATCTATCTTGGACCGCAACTCCGTTATCGTGTCACTCTTCTTGCCGACTTCTCCCTCGGATTCTGCGAGCTTGCGGCCGGATTCGTCGAGCTTCAGTCTTATGTCCGCGAGAGACTTTTCCTTCTCTTGGAGGATGGTGCTCTTCTCACGGAGTTGAGACAGGAGCGCGAGCATCTCGGCCCGTTGCTGCTCCAAAGACAACTCCCGTTCTTTAACGTCCGCTGCTTGCTTTTGCACGTCTGCGCGAAGGGCCGCGACATCTTCCCGCAGCGACGCAATGGTCCTTTCCTTTTCCTCGGCCAAGAGGCTCTTTTCGGCGATTTGGCTGAGGGCTGCGTCCAGTTGGTCTTGTAACGCTTTGAGCACCTCTTCCAGGCTGACCGTCTTCTTCTCTTGTGCGCCGAACATCTCCTGCAATCGCTCTATTTCATGCTTGAGCTTCTCGATTTCGTCGGTCTTCAGGGTTACTTGCCGTTGGAGACGGTCGAGCTCCGTATCCTTTTTCTCCAGCGTTCTTGAGAGAATTGTTTCTGTGAGGGTAAAGAGCGTAATCACAAAGACAAACATGAGCAGCAGTCCGGTCATGACGTCAGCGAACCCGGCCCACGGGTTAAGCTTGTATTGCTCCGAGCGGTCCGGACTGGTCCTGCGCGGCATCAACTACTCCCTTTCTTGGAGCCTGATTGCTTGCGGTCGCTGGATTCGGATGATTCCATGTGCGTTGTCAGGTCCGAGAATCCCAGCGATAAGGTCTTGTTGGTAATTTCGCCCTGAAGCTTCATCTGATCCAGCAATGCCTTACCCACATCGTCCAGGCCCTCTCTGCCAAGGCGGGCCTCTTTGATCATCCGCTCCATGTGACGAGTGAGATTGTCCACGCGCTCCAGAAGGCCTTGCCGCATCTGGTTACCATGCTGGAGGGCTTCCCTTGTTTCCTTTTGCTGCTCCTTCAATGTTTCCAGCACCCCCCGCAGCTCCACGACGGTCTCTGTAATCTTCTCGTCTGTGGCGCCTTGAATGGAAATGACTTCAGCCAGCCTTCGCAGGTTTTCCCCGAGAGTCTCCTGTGACGCAAGATGGTAAAGTCTGCCGCCCACAGGCTCCATGGTTGGTAAAGGCTGTTGTTCGGCGGTTAAAGCTTCACGTCCGGGAAAGAGTCCGGGGATGAGGAGCGAAACCACGAAGGTGTCCAGATCGGCCAGGAATCGAGCACGCGCTTGCCTGGTCTGCACATCCACGAATCCCAAGACGATCGAGCCCCCAAGACCGAAGAGCGACGTGCTGAAAGCCGTTGACATCCCGTCGAGAAGGCCTCCTATGGATGATTTAAGCTGCGTGACGAAAGCTGCTGCGTCTTCCACACCTTGGGGATCGAGCGTATTGAGCACGTCCTTGACGCCGGACACGGTGATCAAAAGGCCCCAGAATGTCCCCATAAGTCCGAGGAATACCATTACCCCGATGATATACCGCACCACGGATCCCCGAACTTCAGCGCTTTCCATATCCGCGTCGGAAATCGCTCTGGCAGCTTCCGAGGCCCGGGCTCCTGCGCGATGGACCGCGTGGATGATCCGCTCGCATCGGTTCTTGACCAGGCCGGGCTTGAGGTCGGTTATCGAGGCCGCTAAGGCTTCTCCTGAACGCTCTGTTTTGAGCATCTCCACCAGCCCATCCAGGCGCCGGCTCTGTGCCAGCAAAGGGACAAGCTCAGCGAGAGACAGCCCGAGCGCAATGATCGCAAGCGCCAGGATGATCCCGTTGATCAGTGGCTGGGACATGAAAAAGGGGACCAACTGGCCTCTGGCCCAGAATAGGCCGCAACCGATGGCTACGAGGAGGAGCACGACAAGGAAGAAGGTTCTGTCTACTTGACCGGTCGATCGAGCATGGGTCATCGCGAAGCCTCCTTGTTTAATGCTATGACCACTGAGGCGGAATTTCGACGAGATAGACCGACGACTATGTACGGAGGCTCTGTGATTCTAGACCATTCCGAAGTCTCATGCAAAGGGTCCGGCCGGAGCATAATGCGGGCGTTATAGTGAACAGCATTGAAATTTGGGCCAAAAGGGCACCCTCCCCCGTCCCCTACCCATCAAGAGAGGGGAGTTGTAAAACTCTCTCCCCTGTGGGGCAGGCTTTCCAGCCTGCCGGCGGCCTGGAAAGGCCGCCCCACAAAGAGGGAAGGGTGAGGGAGATTCCAGCTTCATTCAGAGGCGCTGATTTGAACGCAGTTTTCAGTAGAATTGTCCTTTATTCGTGTTAGGCCGTCGTTCCGGATCGTGCTATTCACAAGAGCATCAAGAACGGACCGGCAACCCTGCTGGTCGATTGATCCGAAGCGACCTCAAATGGCCTGAAAGCCGAAGGAAAAGAATATGAAGCGGTCCTGTGCGGTTCTTCTGATCTGTTGTTTGGCTTATGTCTATTCCGGTAGCTTCCCCACACTGGGCATTGCCGAAAGTCTTCCTGATTCTTTCGTTTACCTGCAGGACGTCATCCCAAACACCCAGGTGGACCTCCGGTATGCTACGGACCGGAACTTCCTGGGCCGACGGGTCGATGGTTACTTTGCGCCAAAGTGCATACTCACGAAGCAGGCCGCAGAAGCGCTCCGTAAGGTGCAGGAAGATTTGAATCGGTTTGGATTGGGGCTGAAGATCTTTGACGCGTACCGCCCGCAAAGGGCTGTGGATGACTTTGTCCGCTGGGGAAGGGATCTGAATGACACGAAGATGCAGGCGGAATACTACCCCAAGGTCGAGAAAAGGAACTTGTTCAAAGAGGGATATATCGCGGAGAAATCAAGTCACTCCAGAGGCAGTACGGTAGATCTGACCATCGTGCGCCTGGATGGCAATCCATCTGAATCCGAGTTGGACATGGGAACGCGGTTCGACTTCTTCGGCCCCGAATCCTGGCCGGACAGCCCCATGGTGTCCTCGGTTCAGCGTGCCCATCGAATGCTCCTGCAAGTGCTCATGCAAAAACACGGCTTTGAACCTTACTCAAAGGAGTGGTGGCATTTCACCTTGAAGAACGAACCGTTTCCCGACTTCTATTTTGATTTTCCTGTGCAGTAATGGGGATGTTTGGTTCGGAAACTGAGAGGAGGCAAATCATGCTCTCGTTCATCTTCTTAACGGCATCGCTCATCGGGTTTGTTCTGCATCTGGCGATAAGTAAACAGCCTCGTACAAGAGGCAGAATCGTTGAGGTCCTTCTTTTGTATATGCTCGTGATAAACATCGGCGTTGGGGGTCTCTTGGCCTGGTACGGACACACCTTCATGGCCGACGAGATAGCCCGCAAGATCGGTTGGCACCCTGGAAGTCCCTTTCAGTTCGAGGTAGCCGTGGCCGACCTAAGTTGGGGAGTGTGCGGTGTGCTTTGTATTTGGTTGCGAAAGGAGTTCTGGACTGCAACAGGCATGGGAAGCGCTGTCTTTTTCCTCGGATGCGCGTTTGGTCATATCAGGCAAATCGTTCAGGAAGGGAACATGGCAGTTTACAATGCAGGACCTGTGCTCTGGATCGGCGATCTTGGCGTTCCTATCACCATATTGGTTCTGCTTTTTCTGCGTTATAAATCCGATACAAAGGCAGCTTCAGACAAGTGATTTATGGGCTGCGGCGGGCTGAGGATCTCTTTCACTTCGGACGACGCAAGGCCGTCAGACCTCCGTTCAGGATGTAGATGATTGACGCAAATCCTACTCTTGCCAAAGCGTATCCTGTGAGATACAATACGGTCATGATCGAGATTCGCCAGACCGAGGTCTATCGTAAGTGGTTCGCCAGCTTGCACGATCGACAGGCCCGTGCACGCATCGACGTTCGTATCCGACGGCTTTCACTTGGCAATTTTGGCGACGTGAAAGCAGTGGGAGAAGGAGTCTCGGAACTGCGGATCGACTACGGCCCCGGTTACAGGGTCTATTTTGTGCGGCGAGGAGAGACACTGGTGGTCCTGCTCGCTGGCGGAGACAAACATACTCAAGACCGAGACATCAAGATAGCTCAGCGTCTTGCGCGTAACCTGTAGGAGGCTATCATGGCGAAGACCCGAACTACACCCTGGGATGCTGCAGAACACCTTGAAACGGAAGAAGACATGGCCGTGTACCTGGAAGCCGCACTCGAAGTGGGCGACCCTGCGCTCGTAGCAGCGGCCCTAGGGGACATCGCCCGCGCCAAGGGCATGGCCCAAATCGCACGCAAAACAGGACTTGGCCGCGAAAGCCTTTACAAAGCTTTGTCGCCTGAGGGCAACCCTGAGTTCGCCACGATCCTCAAGGTTGTAAGGGCGCTCGGTTTGCGCCTTCATGCGACTCCGCAGTGACATCATATCGACAGCAATATGACGATGGGGACACAAGCGATTGCCAAACCACTACGGGACAGTCGGATCTTCTGTCGCATTGTAGGGGTGGTTCGTGAACCGCCCGAAATCAGGGCGCTTCTCGAAGCGCCCCTACCACATTACAACGAGGTATAGAGGTTTTGGAACCGACGGGGACCGCTCTTGGCTCATCTCTTTCTCTCGCTTCACAATGCGTGCTTGTGATAGCAGTCAAGAGCAGGCGCGATCTCTTGGTCATCCTTCACCGGGAGCTGCCGGTCCGGAAGGACCTTCAGACTCAGCTTCAGACTTGCAATCGGCAAGCTGGGCCGAGGCAAAGTAGATCATGGAAGCAGGCCCGAGTACCAATGAAGCCGCTACCTTCACAAGTGATAGCAGTGACCAGTCTGTTGGGAAATTGATCGCTACAAAAGCGCCCCAGCATGCTCCTCCAATCCAGTGATAATACCGGCTTTTCATCCTCGCTCCTCTTTCCGATGTGTTGGCATTCAGATTCCGGCCGGATATTCCAGGTTATCTGAACCGCGGATTTCGAAAAAGACCGCGACCGATGCGGTTCGCCCGCGAGGCGAGGGCTCACCACATCCTACAGGCGGACTGCAAAGAGAGCCTGTCGCTCGTTAACCCTCGATTGCTCTTACTCCGAAGTCCCCTCGAACAGGTATCCCACGCTGGGAATGGTCTTTATGTATCGTGGGGAGTGCGGGTCGTCCTCCAGTTTTTGGCGCAGGTGCTGGATGTGCACATCGATGGTGCGGCTGCCTTTGTACAAATCGCCTTCAGGCCACAACGCTTTTCTGATGCTGTCCCTGCTCATTGCCTGTCCGGGCTTGGATGCGAGGAGAAAGAGCAGATTGAATTCGGTGTGGGTGAGGTTCAGCTCTTTACCGTCTTTGAATGCCACACGCCTCGCAGGATCGATCTTGATGTTTTCATGGATCAGGGCTTCGGCCGCAACCGGGCCTGGACGCCGTCGCCGCAAACAGGCTTTGATCCTGGCGGCGAGCTCCAAATACTCGAACGGTTTTACCAAGTAATCGTCCGCGCCCGTTTCCAAGCCCAGCACTTTGTCTGTTACTCGATCTCTCGCGGTGAGCATAATGATGGGAACGTCGGATTCTTCTCTGATCGCACGGCAGACCTGGATGCCGTCCATGTCCGGGAGGAAAAGATCCAGGATGATGAGGGAAGGGGTCTTGTCTCGAAACAGGCTGAGGGCTTCTCGTCCGGTAGATGCGGTCAGGACAGTGTACCCGTCCCATTCCAGGTTGTCACGAAGAATGGTGAGGATATCCGGGTCATCATCCACGACGAGTATCTGTTCAGCTTCCATGTTCACGTCCCGAGCGGCAAGCCTAGGCGTTAAGTTAAGCAGCCCAGTTCTTTCGTCCGTCATTCCCGCGGAAGCGGGAATCCAGTCTTTTCAATCCCGCGTTCTGCGCGGGACTGGACCCCGGATCAAAGC
>JBMOME010000145.1:6184-12327 GCA_049323095.1 Thermodesulfobacteriota bacterium | reverse complement strand
AATGCTCCGCTCTCAATAGACGAGGCAACTCACGCTTGGTACCACGGATGTGCGAAGCTCATCCGCGCACGGACGAGTCCCGCGATGCGCGGGACACGTCCGTGGCACCAGCTGTTCACAGGCATTTCCATGTTCAGTTGTGACCCAGTAATCATGGCTGTTCGGCAAAAGCAGGGCTCGGTCGCTGGCTATTTGTGTTTGTTTCATCCTCCTTTCCCCTCCACGTCGGCTGTGCTAGATTCCCCCGCATGGCTGCCACTGATGAATCCCTGTCGCTCCGCGGCCGAATAGTCCGCGTCGCTGCCCAACCCCAGAAAGCTAAGAGGGGTGAGTATCTCTTTCGTGGGATTGAAGTTTCGTCCGCGACTGAGGATGGTCGGGGCTTCATCATCATTCCTGAGACCATGTGTGAGTTCAATCGGGAAGATCTGTGCGAATTCCCGCAGCTCTGCTGGGAAGGAGCCGAACTCGCCGCGTACGGGCTTCAACTGAACAATAGGCTCGAAAGTGGCGCGATCTATACGGTGACTCCGGATTCCGAGCTTATCCTGGAGCCTTACAGGCCGGTGAGCGTTACCGAGGCGGTGGAAGCTGCGGCCTGTGTCCGACTGGTTGACGTGCGATATCGGGCTGCACCTGAGGAATTCTTCCACATGGCCAAGGGAACGTTGGTCCATAGCCTTTTCGGCCATATCCTTTCTCGCACTGTAGCGGGAATTGAGCCAAACTTCCCGGAGGCCTACTCGAAGGCTCGACCTGCTCTTTTGGAGAACCTCGCAGGCTCCGGCATACAGGTACGGGACGGCGAGCTCAAGAAGGAGGCTCGGCAGCATTTCGACAATCTGCTCGCGTGGCTCCACGGGAATAGCCATCTCATGGGGAAGGTCAGGGTAGAAGAAGACCGCATTTCCACCCGACTCGGGCTCAAAGGCCGGGTGGATGCGATGCTCGATGGCACGCGCCAACGAACGATCCTGGAACTGAAGACAGGCCGCGTTCCGGTAGAGGACCATCGGCTCCAGCTCTTTGCCTACCAGATGCTCTTCGATCAGGTGGATAGCCCGACCACTCCGGACGGATATGTGCTGTATTCCGCTACAGGTTCGTCGATCAGGGTAGATTCCGGAAATCGACACATGATTCTCAGCGGCCGCAATCGCGTGGTGTGGTTACGACACGCGCATGCGGAGCATGGAACGATTTCCGCAGATGCCATGATTCGCGACTCCTGCTCTCGAAAAGGTCGGTGCTTTTCGAGAGGATCGTGCGCTCGTCTTTTCGGAAATGACATGGTGAAAGCACACCCTGCTCTGGATGCGCATGAACAGGCTTACTATGACCGTTGGTACCGGTTGCTTGCGCAGGAGGCATGGCACGTAGAGACGCAGTTTGCTCGGGTCCTTGATCCGAGCTCACTTAGAGAAAGGCTTGCATCAGGCGAGACCCTACGCGTTGCGAGGATCGATTCTATCGATAGCCAGGGCTCCGTACCAGACAGCCAGGATTCAGAGCCCGATCTGAACGCGTCCCTGTCCACTCAGAGACCATCAAACAGGAACGAAGAAAGCACTTTTGAGAGCCAAGGGGAATTCATCGAGTTGACCATAGACGGACCAGGCGCGGAATTCAGCCCGGGTGAGAGTGTGATTCTCCATACCGGAGACGCTGCCGCCGCGCAGGCAGTGAGGGCCACGGTTCATGCCGCGACAGCTGACCAGGTAACGCTTCGGACTCGGACTCCAGTCTGCCTGGACCACGAATCGTGCTCGGACAAACAGCTCCCGCAAGCCGAGGCAGCGGAGGGCCAATGGTTCCTGGATCGCATTCCGTTTGCCCGCGGTGTGGACGCGGCTAGACAGGCTCTGTGGAACTTCCTCACCAAAGGGAATCGACCTGTGGTGCAGGAGGTCACCGGAACTCCGGCTGACTCGACTGACGAATCTGAGAATGAGAGCCCAACTTGCTCGATTGTACGTGCTGCATCGGACCCGGGGCCTGACCCAGATGATGACCTGAGATCCGATCAGCTCTGTTACGCAGAAGGTCTGGCCGGTGAGCTGAACGACGAGCAGGAACAGGCGGTGAAGGATGCGCTGGAGAGCGGCACTTTTCATCTGATTCATGGGCCTCCGGGAACCGGCAAGACAAGAACGTTGGCTCGGCTCGTGCAGCTCTGTCTGGACAGAGGCGAGCGAGTGCTTGTCGCCTGCCCTACCAATGTCGCGCTGGACAGGTTGCTTATTTATCTCATGAAGCTTGGAGTGAACGACTTTCTTCGGATTGGGAGCCTCCAGGCGGTTTCAGCGGAATTCGCGGCCGCGGTCAAGAGATTGGGCAAACCTCATGTGCTGCTAAGGAGCCTCGCGTCCTCCCGCATCGGGACCAATGCGTTCCGCAGCCGCGTGTACCGCGTGCCTCTCGTGGGGGCCACCGCATACCAGTGTTCGGTTCATCCACTTTTCTCGTCGCAACGTTTCGACCGAGTGATTGTCGATGAAGCCGGCCAGCTTGATGAGCCCTCCACTTTGGGTCCGCTGTCTCTTGGCGGGCGATTCGTCCTGGGAGGCGACCATCTCCAGTTGCCGCCCATAGTGCTTTGCAAGGCGGAGAATACGAACCATGCCACCGGGCTTGAACAATCCTTATTCGAGCGCCTCTTTCGAGGCTCCCCATCGGACAAGGTTTCGCGACTGCGCACTCAATATCGCATGAACACGGAAATCCAGGAGATACCTTCCCGCGTATTCTACGACGGCACGCTGGTCGCGTCGCCTGAGGCGGCTACTCGACGACTGACTATCGAATCCCGACTCCCTGACGATCCTGAGATCGGCCGGATTATCGATCCGGAGCAACCAGTAGTCTTTGTGGATATCCCTGGAGCGGATAGTGGCAAGGCAAGACCGGAAGAAGCCGAGATCGCGTGCAAAATCGTGGAACGACTCGTTGGACTGGGCGTGCCCTCCGAGGAGATCGGCATTATTACGCCGTATCGAGCTCAGCAGGCAATGATTCGCTCCGGATTGAATAATGGCCGCGCGGGCATTCCGGCTTCAGTAGACACGGTAGACCGGTTTCAAGGCGGCGAAAAAGAGGTCATAATCTTGTCGTTGGCCCGGTCGGACGGGGTAACGTCATTTCTGGCGGACCGTAAACGCTTGAACGTCTCGTTGAGCAGGGCGCGATCCAAGCTGATCCTCTTGGGACATGCCGCGGTGCTCGAAGAGCACCCCTTGTTCGCTTCGCTGCTGGCAGGCCTGGAACGCGTCCGCATTGAACCGGATTCCTGAAATCGTGCCCCGGCCGTGAGAGGAACCTATGGGAAAGAAGAAAGAAACACTCTACCTCATTGACGGCAGCTCATACATCTATCGGGCGTACCACACCACAGGCGCTCTTTCGAACTCCAAGGGTTTTCCCACGGGCGCGGTTTTTGGGTTCACCAATATGCTCGTGAAAACTCTCAGAGAGCGGCGACCGGAACGCATCGCGGTGATTTTCGATTCTCGGGGCCCCACGTTCAGGCACGAGCGTTACACGGAATACAAGGCGAATCGACCGCCAATGCCTGAGGACTTGGCGCTCCAGATTCCTAAGGTCCACGAGATTGTGGATGGCTATCGGCTTCCATCGCTCGCGGTCCCAAGCTTCGAGGCTGACGACATTATCGCGACGCTGGTGAAACAAGCTCGTGAGCGGGATTGGGACGTGGTCGTGGTTTCCGGCGACAAGGACTTGATGCAGCTCGTTGGCGAAGGGGTCGTCATGTGGGACCCGCAGCGAGACAAGGTGTACGATCCTCAGGAGGTGGAAAAGAAGTTCGGCGTCAAACCAAGCCAGATTTGGGATTTGTTGGCGCTTCAAGGTGACACGTCGGATAACATCCCAGGGGTTCCTGGTGTGGGCGAGAAGACCGCTGCCAAATTGCTGCAGGACTTCGGGAGTCTCGAGAAGATTTATGCCGATCTTGCCGCGGTCACCCAGCAAAAGCTTCGAGAGAAACTCGAGGCTAATAGGGACAAGGCATTTCTGAGCCGGGAGCTGGTCGAGCTCAATGCCAAGGTCCCGCTTGACAAAGGTGTGGAAGAATTGATCCCCGGCGAGCAAGACGCGGAAGCACTGCGAGAGCTCTTCAAGGAGCTGGAATTCCAGAGGCTCCTGTCGGAGCTTCCTTCGGAAAAGACCCTGGATTTCTCTGGATATCGAACCATACTGGATCTCGCGGCCCTAGAGGCGACGGTGAGTCGTATACGACAAGTGGGGCGATTAGCTGTTGATACGGAAACCACATCCACGGATCCTGTCAGAGCAGAATTGGTCGGAATATCCCTCTGTTGTGAAGAAGGTGACCCCTGCTATATCCCGGTAGGTCACACGTACGGTGAACAACCCTCGAAAGAGGAAGCGCTCGATGTCCTGCGACCGATGCTGGAAGACGCATCCATAGAAAAACTGGGCCAGAACATCAAATACGACTGGATCATCCTGAAAAAGGAGGGCGTGGAAGTCAAAGGCATAGTGTGCGACACCATGCTCGCGTCCTACATCCTCGATCCCACGCGACGCGGCCATTCGCTCGATGTGCTCGCAGAGGTATTCCTCAACCACCGCATGATACCGATCAAAGACCTGATCGGGACCGGCAAGAGCCAGAAGCCTTTTTCGGAGGTAGACATAGAACGTGCAGCCGAATACTCGTGCGAAGATGCAGACGTGACCTTGAGGGTTGCGGGCATACTCTGTCCCCGGGTTGAAAAGGAAGGATTGGGCGATCTATTTCGCAAGATCGAATTGCCGCTTATCCCGATTCTGGCGGAGATGGAGATGGCCGGGGTTCGGATTGACTCCAAGTATCTAGGCAAACTGTCAAAGGAATTCGGTGAGCAGCTTTTCACTATGGAGGCCCAAATCTACGACCTCTCCGGTGAAACGTTCAACATCAATTCCCCGAAACAGCTTGGAGAAATCCTCTTCAACAAACTGGGACTCAAACCGGTGAAGAAGACAAAGACCGGTCCTTCCACTTCGTTGGAAGTCCTGGAAGAGTTGGCCCTGGCCCATGACCTGCCTCGCAAGATCTTGGAATATCGCTCGATCTATAAGCTCAAATCCACGTATATCGATTCCCTACCCCAGCTCGTCAACCCGAAAACCGGACGGATCCATACGTCGTACAATCAGGCTGTAGCCGCTACCGGCCGTCTCTCTTCATCCGATCCCAACCTGCAGAACATCCCCGTGCGCACTTCCGAAGGGCGAAAGATACGTCAGGCATTCATCCCTGATGACGGATACCTCTTCGTGGCCGCGGACTACTCCCAAATTGAGCTGAGGATTATGGCGCATATCTCGGGCGACACCCGCCTGGTTGAAGCCTTCAAGGCAGGCGAAGACATTCACGCTATCACGGCCGCGAGCGTCTTGGGCATATCTCCGGCACACGTGACGCCGGAGATGAGGAGAAAGGCCAAGGCGATTAATTTCGGCATCATGTACGGCATGGGACCGTTCAAATTGGCTCAACAGATCGGCGTGGGAATGAAAATGGCCCGCCAGTACCTCGATGAGTACTACGAAACGTATTCCGGGGTGAAGCGTTACATGGAAGAACTTCCGCAGAAAGCTGCTCGTGATGGTTTTGTTACAACCATACTGGGGCGCAAGCGCTTCTTGCCAGACCTGAATAATCCTAACAAAATCGCCCAACAAGCAGCTCGACGAATGGCAATCAACACCCCGATGCAGGGAAGCGCCGCGGACCTCATGAAGCTAGCGATGATTCGCGTGCATGACGCGATCAAGAAGGCGCAGATGCCGGCTCGCATGATCCTGCAGGTGCACGACGAGCTGATCGTGGAAGTCCGCGAAGATGCGGCCAAGGAAGCGGCAGCGCTACTCAAGAAGGAAATGGAAGGGGTTTACCCGCTATCCGTGCCTCTTGTTGTGGATACCGGCATGGGAAAGAACTGGGACGAGGTTCACTAGATGTCAGACACTCGGGAAGCCTGGATACTCACTATCGGCAACGAAATCATCAACGCTGTTATTTCGGACACGAACCGTGAGGCGATTGCGCGTGAGCTTCGGGCGATCGGCATCGGAGTAAGAGGCATGTCCTCAGTGGGAGACGACCCGGATCGAAT
>JBMOME010000145.1:0-6174 GCA_049323095.1 Thermodesulfobacteriota bacterium | reverse complement strand
GCGGACGAGCTGCGCCTGGCCATGGAGAGGGCTCCTATCACTATCGCGTCGGGCGGATTAGGTCCCACCGAAGACGACAGGACCGCGGAATCGGTGGCACGGCTCCTGGGAGTCCCCCTGGAATCAGACCCGCAGCAGCTGGCACGCATAGAGGAACGTTTCCGAACCTGGGGACGCCCAATGTCCCCGAGCAATGCGAAACAGGCCCTTTTCCCAAAAGGGGCCACGCCTATACCCAATGATTACGGCACTGCTCCCGGATTCCTGATAGAGAAGAATGGCAGGATTGCACTCTTCTTTCCCGGCGTCCCCCGTGAGCTAGTAAGGATGTTGAGAGAGCGGGGTATCCCCGCGATAGCCGCAAAGTTTGGCGACGCCGCACATGTTTTTCGGAGCCGTACGCTTAACGTGTACGGTCTCGCGGAATCCCGGCTCGGGGAGATCTTGTCGGACATCTCCAGGGATGAGTCGGACTTTCACCTCGCCTTCTTGCCCAGATTTCCCATTATCCGTCTGCGACTGGATGTCATGGCCGCCACGGCCGACGAGGCTGAAGCAAAGCTCGATCTGAGGCACGGCGCGATACGTGAGCTTATTGAAGAAAATATCGTCTCAGACGATGGGCGGCAGATGGAGCATGTGGTGCTTGGCCTGCTCGAAGATCGAGGCCGGACTCTTGCTTTGGCCGAGTCCATCACAGGAGGGCTCATTGGCGAGATGATAACACGGGTTCCTGGCAGTTCACGCACGTTCATGGGTTCCGTCGTAAGTTACTCAAATCGCATGAAAACGGATTTGCTCGGGGTTTCGCCGGATACGCTACGGGATTACGGCGCGGTTTCGCACCAGTGCGCTCAGGAAATGGCCATAGGGGCACGAAAGGCCGGGAATGCAGATGTGGGGCTTTCCGTAACCGGAATTGCCGGGCCTGATGGCGGCACAGCAGAGAAGCCGGCGGGCACCTTCTTTGTCGGTCTCGCGGCGCCGGACGTGATTTTCACGAGAGGGTTCTTGCTTCCTGGGCAGCGCGAGTGGGTGCGGACTTTGGCGGCAATGCAGGCGCTTGATACGCTGCGGCGGCACTTGTTGGGTTACCGTATTCACGGGAGATCTGCCGGCGAGTGATACGCTATTAGGTCTCCTGCTGGAAAAACGGAGAGTGTGAGAATAAATAGGTTTGAGCGCCGCTTAGAAGGCCATCCCGAATTCTATGAAGGCACCTTGCCAGCGGGCCTTGAAGTCCACATCAGGGGTTTCGATGGTCAAGTAGGTTTGTCGAAAGCCGCCCTCAATAAATACTGAGAACGATGTGTGCCCAAAATGGCTGGTCTCCCAAATGGCGGGCCGAATCCCTCCGGAGATCTGCCATTCGGTGATCCTTGCCTGTCGATCGCGTTCGAAAATCGGCAAAGGAAACTTGACGCGGCCACGGAGCGTGATAGGAACCTCTTTGAGCCGTCCGGGGATGACCAATGCATGAGCACCGATAGTGCGCGGTTGATCGCCCTCAACGTGGCGCGGGTTGGACACATCCCCCTCGTTCGAATGCAGTCTGATGATGTTGGTATAGTAGTCGAAATCGATCCCTACCCTGCAGGACGGGAAACGGATGAGGTCGATATCCAGGCCGATCTGAGCGTTCCTCATGTCAAGTTCGGCTCCGAGGATAGTCTGATTCGTTTGCCCGAGGACTTCGTCGTTCGACCGGAAGAAAGCGTTGTCCGAGAAGCCGAGTCGGAAGCCCAACCGATCAAGGTAAACAATGCCCCTGATCTCTCGCCACGGCTCCGAGCTCGGTCTGAAGTTCAGGCCATCGAGCAGGTCGATGGTTTGCCCTCCCCTCGTAATACTTCCTGACTCCAACCTGGGTATGAACACCGATCCGGCGACTTCTCCCCGCCAATCCGACCAGTCAAACCACTTTGCCGACCCCCACCAGGAGAAGGCCCCCTGCGCTGCCGAGAGAACAGGCGCAAACAGTACTCCAACCAGACACAGAGCGCACACGAAACCAAATAGCTGAATTCTGGTGCGGGTGGGCCTCAATCCATACCTCGTAGCACGACAAAAGACAAACAATCACACGAAGCTGCAGTTGGGCTCTACCATATAGCAAGAAAGCCGATCCTGTCAAGGAATTACTCTTGCCAAGTCCTCTGAGGAAGCGGGCGAGAGCCCCTCCGCTCGTCTGAGCACGAGTATTTCAAAGTGAACTGAGTTGAATGATCGCCAGGAATATATTATGCTGATACGCAGCGTTTGGACTCTCTCCATTTCCATCTACCCATGCTGCGCGGAGGATCGTGTGTCTTCACGAAAGACTCCCAGAATACTTCTAGCCAAACCTGGTTTGGACGGCCACGACCGAGGCGCGAAAGTGGTCGCACACGCGCTCAAGAACGCAGGATTCGAAGTCATATACACCGGTCTCCATCAAACGGTTGAAATGATCGTCCGAGCCGCAATCCAAGAGGATGTGGACATCATAGGACTCTCGATCATGTCGGGAGCACACATTCCCATATGTGAAAAGCTCTTGAGACTACTTAAAGAAAACGACGCACAAGACATCATGGTGCTCGTCGGTGGCGTCATTCCCGGTCACGACGTCCCTCGCCTCAAAGGAATGGGTGTCGCGGAAGTCTTTCCTGGAGGATCCGACATCGACGAGCCTGCGGCTTTTATCCGAGAGCGCCTCGCCGCAAGAATGAACTGAGAGAGAACAGGGAGATCTGCAATGCTGCAGGCAGTAGAGCCTTATAGGCCGGTGAACAGAATCCGCGTGGTGACCGCGGCTTCTCTCTTCGATGGTCACGACGCTGCGATAAATATCATGCGCCGCATCTTGCAGTCCTCCGGCGCGGAAGTCATCCATCTTGGGCATAATCGCTCGGTGCGCGAGATAGTGACCGCAGCAATCCAGGAAGACGTGCAGGCCATTGGGTTGAGCTGCTACCAGGGCGGCCACATCGAGTTCTTCAAGTACCTGGTGGACTTGCTGCGCGAGAATGATGTGGAACATATCAAGGTTTTCGGCGGTGGTGGCGGCGTTATCGTTCCTGAAGAAATCCGTGAGCTGGAAACCTATGGCGTGACCAAGATCTACTCGCCTGAAGACGGCCAGAAAGTGGGCCTCCAAGGAATTATCAATCATTTCCTCCAAACTTCGGACTTCCCCGCGTCGGACGGCAACCTCAATGGAGATCTCTCCGGCCTCGATACTCGTCAATGGAAACTCATAGCTCACACGATCACTTCCGTGGAGGTGGCCAAGGAATCGGAAAACGGGAACCTACCAGCCATTATGTCAATTCTCGAAGAGAAGGCCCGGGGCCGCAAGGTTCCCGTCCTTGGTGTCACCGGAACGGGCGGAGCCGGCAAATCCTCTCTCGTGGATGAGTTGGTCCTTAGGTTTCTTGGGGACCAGAAGGACAAGACCGTGGGCATCATCTCGGTCGATCCCACCCGTCGCAAGACCGGCGGAGCGCTCCTGGGCGACCGAATCAGGATGAATTCCATTTATAGCGATCGCGTGTATTATCGCTCGCTTGCCACGAGGAGCTTGGGCCTGGAGATCCCTATCCATCTCCAGGAAGCAATCAGCGTGCTCAAAGCAGCCGGATTCGATTTGATAGTGGTTGAGACCGCGGGGATCGGTCAGGGGGACGCGGCTGTGGTGCCTCTGGCTGATGTCTCGCTCTACGTTATGACTTCGGATTTCGGTGCCCAGACGCAGCTTGAAAAGATCGACATGCTCGACTTCGCTGATCTGGTCGCGGTGAACAAATACGATCGCAAAGGGTCGGAAGACGCTATTCATGACGTCAGGAAACAAATCCAGCGTAACGTGGCGCGATTCGACCGCAAGCTTGAAGATTTCCCCGTGTACGGCACTATCGCGTCCCGTTTCAATGATGACGGTGTCACGTCGCTCTACGTGGGCATCGTCGGGGCCATCAACGAGAAGTGCGGCCTGCCTTGGACCACCAAACTCGAGGCGCGGCCAGACAAGAAACCCTCTTCCCAGACCATCATCATTCCTACCGAGCGTTCCGGCTATCTCTCGGAAATTGCCGAATCCATCCGCAAGTACCATAGCTGGGGTAAACAACAAGAAGAGCTTACCAGGCGACTTTGGCAGCTTGACGCGGCAGCCAAGGCACTTCGCGCAAAGGGATTGCCTATAGATTCCGAAGCGCTGACCAATATCAAAGAGCTCCAAGAAGAAGTGGAAAGAGAATTGGATCCCCGCGCCCTGAGACTGGTCGGGGAATGGGACGAGCTCAAGCACCAATATTCGCAAAAGGAACTGGTGTACAAAGTACGGGGCCGTGAAATCCGCACCCCGCTAATAAATAAGACTCTTAGCGGAACACTTCTACCTCGCGTTACGCTACCGTCCTTCGAGGATCGCGGAGCGATTCTTCGATGGCGACTCCGAGAAAACCTTCCGGGGATGTTCCCTTACACCGCAGGTGTGTTTCCATTCAAGCGTCAGGATGAAGATCCCACGCGAATGTTCGCAGGCGAAGGAGATCCGTACCGTACCAATCGGCGCTTCAAGTACCTCTCGCGGTACAGTGAGGCCAAGAGACTCTCTACCGCATTCGATTCGGTTACTCTGTACGGCCGAGATCCCGAAGAACAACCGGACATTTACGGCAAGGTGGGCACTTCAGGGGTTTCCATCTGCACCCTGGACGATGTGAAGATCCTGTACTCCGGGTTCGACCTCGCGGCGCCCAATACTTCGGTTTCCATGACCATCAACGGGCCCGCGCCCATGATGCTCGCCATGTTCTTGAATGCGGCCATCGATCAACAACTGGACAAGTTCCGCGAGAGCGAGAGACGCGAACCCTCGTTCGAAGAGCAGAAGACGATTAGGGCGGACGTGTTGTCCAACGTCCGAGGGACCGTGCAGGCGGATATCCTCAAAGAGGATCAGGGTCAGAATACGTGCATCTTCGCGACAGGCTTCTCGTTGAAGATGATGGGTGACGTGCAGGAGTACTTCATTCAGCACAACGTGAGGAATTTCTATTCCGTCTCAATATCGGGGTACCACATTGCCGAGGCCGGCGCGAATCCGATCACTCAGCTCGCACTAACCCTTGCCAATGGGTTCACGTACGTGGAGTACTACCTCTCCCGTGGCATGAATATCGACGACTTCGCGCCGAATCTCTCATTCTTCTTCTCCAACGGACTGGAGCCGGAATATAGCGTCATAGGACGGGTTGCGAGACGCATCTGGGCAGTGGCCATCAGGGACAAGTATAACGGCAACGAACGCTCCCAGAAGCTGAAATACCATATCCAGACGAGCGGCAGATCACTCCACGCGCAGGAGATTCAATTCAACGACATACGCACCACCCTGCAAGCGCTTGTGGCCATCTACGACAACTGCAATTCACTCCACACAAACGCTTACGACGAGGCGATTACAACCCCGAGCGAGGAATCGGTGCGTCGCGCTATGGCCATACAGCTCATTATCAACAAGGAATGGGGCATCACCAAGGTCGACAATGTGAACCAGGGCAGCTTCATCCTTGAAGAACTGACTGACTTGGTAGAAGAAGCTGTTCTGGCCGAGTTCGACCGCATCTCGCAGAGAGGCGGTGTCCTGGGCGCGATGGAAACCGGATATCAGCGCACCAAGATACAGGACGAATCCCTGTACTACGAAATGCTCAAATCATCCGGTGAGTATCCCATCATCGGAGTGAACACCTTCCTCAACCCGGAAGCTATGCCGGTCGAGCTCTGCGGAGTAGAGCTGGCGCGCGCAACGGAAGATGAAAAGCAGTCGCAGTTGCGCCGGTTGAAAGAATTCAAGGAGCGCAATAAAGACAAGGCCCCGCACGCTCTAGAAAGACTCGTAAAGGTGGCGCTTTCCGGCGGCAACATCTTCGCGGAGCTCATGGAGACGGTTAGATACTGCTCCCTTGGAGAGATAAGCCAGGCCCTCTTCAGCGTGGGAGGCCAGTATAGACGGAATATGTGATCGCGGGAGTCGCTAAGTAATCAGGAATGGATTATTCATTCAACTCGGCTGAAGCCCCAGAGGGGCGATTGAAAGTAGCCCGGCAATTCATTGCCGGGTGACTGATGAGCAAAGACCCACGTCTTCCCCCCAGGTGGCGCCCGAAGGATTAATCCTTCGGG
>JBMOME010000144.1:8151-12391 GCA_049323095.1 Thermodesulfobacteriota bacterium | reverse complement strand
TTTTGTAAAAAGGGGCCTCCCCGGACCCCTCCACCAAAAACTTCCGCACTATGCAAGCGCTTTCAGCGCTTGTGTAACCCGCCGACGTGAGATTCGAATGCTAATCCCACGGTCTGAGTCTTTTGTCGGGGCACCCGCGTCGGATGGTTGAAACCGACCTACTGCTCTTCGTCCCACAAGGCCAGTCCGATGTCCTCACGGAGCGTGCGGACCGGAACCGGGCCCGGAACCTCCATGCCGTGAAGCTCGCCGACAAATGTCACAGTTCCCGGCATCAGATGTCCGCCGAAGCACTGGAACTCGTCGTCGGACAGGACGATGTGCGCGTGGACGAATATCTCATTGTCCCGCTCGGAGATGTTCCCTGTACAGGCCACGATCTCGTATACGCCCCCCAGGTGTTTGTTGGTGTATTGGCGAGTTTTGTGATCGAAGTACCCGATTACGCTGTCAGTCACTGCACCGATCACAGTGAACGCGCCCTTCCGGATGGATCTCCTGCGGAAGGCTTCCGCAATGGACTCTAAAAGGTCTCCGCCGGTGGGCAGACGGACGAGAAAAGGCTCGGGCATGTACGTCCCTCCTTTCATTCCCCAAGAAATCACTGCCACAAAAAACCCGCGTTACTCCAGGCCTCCCGCTGGGTCTTGCAGGAAAGCCCGGCATCCGCGGCAAGTATGCTGCTGCGCGCTGCACTCTGTGGTAAGCTGTAATACCGATTCGCTTCTAAGAAAGTAAGACGGGGAGAACCTTCTTGTAAAAAGGTTCCTCCCCGAACCCCTTTCCAAGAACTTCTATGTGTCTCTGGCATTTCGCCTTCCTCTCCAGGAAGGCGAAATGCCAGAGGAATATAGAGTTTCTTGAAGGGGGCTTTGGGGGAAACTTCTTTACACAAAGAAGTTTCCCCCGTCCTTTACTTCTTTGAAAGCGCACCGGTATAACATATCCCGCACGCGGGAAACTCGGCAAGGGGTAGCCAATGAGAAGAGGATCTTGTCACCACTGCGGCCGGCCGCTGGAGTTCGAGGATAAGGTATTCAGGAAGGACACGTGTCCCGGCTGCGGTTCAGACGTGTATTGTTGCCTCAATTGCGTCAATTACGACGAGTCCGCCCACAATCAGTGCCGGGAATCCCAGGCTGAAAAGGTCACGGTGAAGGATCGGCGTAATTTTTGTGAATATTTTGAGCTTCGTGAAGGTCAAGCGTCGGGGTCCGCGGCTCAAAAAGCCGCGGAAGCGCGTCGTAAACTCGACTCGCTGTTCAAGAAATAGCAAGGGACAAGAACTCGGTCTCTCTCGCGATGTTCGGCATATAAGATGAGTCTAACAGCCTCGTGCAGCGCGCTGACTAATTGCACCCATCGTTGTCCAGCTGCTTGGCATAGTCCGCACCGAATCGGAGCAGTAACTGCCGTATCTTCATGTGTCTTTTTTCCGTGGCCACGTCCAGAGGCGTGGGAGCATAGTAACTATCTCCCTGGGGTTCTTCGTAGCTGTTAGCGTCTGCGCCATGTTCGAGCAGGTATTCGACTATTTCAGTGTGTCCAGCTCGGGCGCCGGCCAGGAGGGCCGCGCTTCCCACGACTTCGTCTCTGGAAGTCGGGCCATTCACGTCACCCCCATTCTCCACGATCGCCTTCACGACCGACAAGTGCCCTTTCTCGGCAGCAATTTGAAGAGCTCTGCCCACATCACGCTCGCCATTTGCTGGGGTTGATTCCTTGCGATAAGCCATCAGAAGACGCGACGCGTCCTGATGGCCATTATGGGCAGCAACCTCCAGCGGGCTGAAACGGCCCACATACCCGCCCCTGCCTTCAGGATATGAATACAAAACCTGCCCACGAGCCTCGGTTTGGGCGCCGCGGTCCAGCAGGAACTTAACCATCTCCGTTTTCCCGGTTGCGCAGGCCCACAAGAGGGGTGTCCAGCCGAGTGCATCCGATGCATTGATGTTGCCGCCGTTGCGCAGTAGCTTTTCAGCTTCCCCTATGTCACCTATGGCTGCCGCTCCGGCCAGCGTAGCATCATTATGTGCGCCATACTTCTTGAGTAATTTCGTAATCTTCAGGAACCCGTGTGCCTGTGCGTACATGAGCGCAGTCTGTCCTTCATTGCTCCTGGCATGAATATCCGCGCCGTACTTGATCAACGTACGTACGGCCTCCGTGTTGCCGTCAGCGCTTGCCCACATCAAAGGAGTAATGCCGCGCTTATCGTCGGGTTGGTCCACATCGGCCCCGTATTCGTAGAGAAGGGCCATATTCTCTATTCGATTGCGGCGCGCGGCACCCACCATGGCAGCCCCAAAGTCCGCGGGTGGCATCCCCTGGCTCTTTGCGACCTCGATGAGACACTTCAGAACTGAAATCTCTTCCCACCCCGCCATTCTTAGCAGTTCACGGGTGACCCCTTTCTTGGCATCATAATGCCTCAGTTTCTCCCTGCCATAATCCGTCACTATTTCAGCACATCCTTTAGACTTAACAAGTTCGGAGGCGCTTGCGCAGAGCTTTGAATCAGACTGGCGCAAGAGTTCGACGATTTCTCTGTCGCTGCGTGTACACAGGTCCGTCCAGTACCCGACATTCCTGGTCAATTTAGGAAGAGCTCCATGCTCCATGAGTAGTTTCAATATGTCCGCGCGACCGCTGGTTGCCGCGGCGTACACGAGATCTCCGGCGTCTTTTGAAACCGACGCGCCGTTCTCGAGCAGCAGCTTCACAATGCCCAGGCGCCCTGTCTTTACCGCCCACCACAACGGCGTACCGTACGCCAGCGCTTCACTATCCCCGCAGTTTTCCAGGTCACTCGGCTTGAGCCCTTCCCGAACAAGCGCTGCTACCCTATCTTCACGGCCGGAAATGGCAGCCTTGCAGAGGGTGTCCTTGTCAGGGTATTCGCTGAGTATCTCCAGAATTGCATGATGATCTTCAATGCTGCCGTAATTGCAATGATGACCCCATTCGCGAGCAGTCCGCCCGTCATTGTCTTTGGCATGGATATCGGCACCGCGTTCCAAGAGAGCCACAATCACTTTGTCCCTGTGGCCTTCCGCGGCGGCCATGAGTGGGGTCTTTCCGTTGTGCGTCCTGGCGTGGATATTCGCGCCCCGTTGAATCAGGAGTTCCGCAACAGGGACATTCGTCGCCCTCATGAGGGCGGTGCGGCCGGACTTGTCCCGCGCATCCACCTGCGCGCCGAAATCAAGCAACCTGCGGACAGTCTTGGTATCTCCCTTGGATGAAGCAATCATCAGCGGCGTTACACCGTTCTTGTCCGCGGCATTCGGAGATGCCTTGCGATCCAGTAGTAGATCCACCACTCCGGGCATCCCTCTCATGACAGCAAGCATTAACGGTGTGGTGCCACGCTCGTCGGCAAGCTCAACATCTGCTCCGTGGTCGAGAAGGATTTTCACGGCTTCACTGTGGCCACCGTCCGAGGCCCACATCAGCGGAGTCCAGCCGTTGGACGACCGGGTATTCGGATCCGCGCCCGCCGCCAGGAGCCGTCGCACGCTTTCGTGGTCCCCGTCAGCCGAAGCCTGCATCAAATCCGTCCATGGAACTGCTTTCTTCAGAGTGGGCTGCTTGTTTGCTGAAGGAGGTTTGTCGGAATCCAAATTGCGGAGCGCCAGTTCATTGCGGGAACCACTTAGTGGACCGGCGAGGCTGCTGCGGTGGAAGCCTGCGGTCACACTAACGTCCGACGAACTCGATTTGCGTATTGGGATATCGGCAATTGCCCAGGTGAGGGTCCCCGTGAAAACAATCGTGAGACCCAGTTGCAGGATTACTCCGTGGCTCATCAAGGTCCCTTTCGTCGCAATATCGGCAGGAAGGCCCGCGACCGCTCGAAGTGATTCTCTGAGCAGGCGGGCTTGCACGCACGGGCCGCTCTTCTAGTCTATTTCATCTTCATCCGTGTCGGATAGATCACCGGCAACCGCCACTAGCTCTGCCTGAACATCCGCTGGCAGGGGTTCCCGGGGGGCTTCTGCCCAGAGGCCCTCCAGATCGTAGAATTCCCTGACAGGCGTGTGGAACACGTGCACGACCACGTCCCCATAATCCAGCAAGGCCCAGGTCCCCTGGTCTATACCTTCCGCAGAATATCTCTGGATCTTGTGTTTCTTCGCATCCAGGAGCACTGCTTCCGCGACTGCTTTCGCGTGTCGAGTGGATCGCGCGGAAACGATGAGAAAATAGTCGGTCAGTGAGGTGAGACCTTTGAGGT
>JBMOME010000144.1:0-8141 GCA_049323095.1 Thermodesulfobacteriota bacterium | reverse complement strand
GGACCGGGTTCATGGCTTTCTTGGCCACTGCTGCCCGTAAGAGAATTTCAGCCTTTTCTTTTGAACTCGTTTCTTCGGCTCCTGTTGGTGGATGACTCATTGACGCTCAACACCCGTATAGATGGTTTTCCAGGATGTATGTCCGGACCGATTCCGGAACCAGGTAGCGGACGCTCTGGCCCTGCCTCAAGAGCGATCGAATCTTGGTTGATGAGATGTCCAGGCCCTTCACCGGCGAAGAGATCAGCACGCGTGAGCTGGGATGGACCAGGCAATTCTCGCCTTGACGGAATTTCGATCTCAATGAGGAGGGAACCCCTGCCCACGCGGCATCGAAAATCGTTCCCGGCCGATTCACCACAATGAAGCTTGCAAGTGAGAACAGCTCTTCGTAGTCTCTCCAAGTACGGATTTCTCTAAGGGAATCGGTGCCCAAAATGAAGAAGATTTCGTTTCCCGGGTCTTTGGCAAATAAGTGAAGGGTCTTTACCGTGTACGACGCTCCTTCGAGGGTGAGCTCCACATCGGAGACCTCAAAATAGGGGTTCCCGTGACAAGCCCTGCGGGTCATTTCGAGCCTGTGGCGCGATTCGGCAATCTCTCTTGAGTCCTTGTGCGGAGGGATTGAGGCAGGTATAAAGACCGCGCGATCCAGACCGTGTACGAAGACCGCTTCTTCGGCAAGTCTCAGGTGGCCTATATGCGGGGGATTGAACGTCCCGCCCAGAATTCCGATTTTCAATTCGCTCCTATCGCCTGGAAGGGGGTTGTTTTCCACGTGAAAGATTTTATACTTATCAGAAGTGGTTGCAAGAGGAATCGTCTCCAGCGGCACCCCTCTTGCTCCACAGTCTGACTGGAGGCTCTCGTCTTGGGGTATTACATCGTCGGTTTCATAGTCCTGTTGGGCGTGCTGATTTTTGTTCACGAATTAGGGCACTTCGCGGTTGCCAAATTCTTCGGCGTGAAAGTGCTCAAATTCTCACTCGGTTTCCCGCCTGCTCTTATCAAGAGACGTTGGGGTGAAACGGAATACATACTGAGTTGGATCCCCCTGGGGGGATACGTGAAACTCCTGGGCGAAGACCCGGAATCCGATGAAGAGATCGCTCCGGAAGAGCTGCCCAGAGCGTTCACGAGCAAGAGTTTGTTGGCTCGTATGGCCGTTATCGCGGCCGGCCCCGTATCCAACTATCTCCTTGCAGTAGTGCTCCTTTGCGCAGGTTATGTGGTGGGCCTGCCTGTGCTCGTAAGCCATGTGGGGAAGGTAGTCGACGGCTCACCTGCCATGCAGGCAGGTTTGAAGGAAGGCGATCGCGTCGTGGCCATCGACGACGAGCAGATATGGCGCTGGGATGACATGCGCCGAATTATCGAAAAGCGTCCAAACGAGCAACTTCAGATGACGGTGGAGCGCGACGGCGAGCGGACGACCCTCCCTGTGACTCCTGCCCTCAGTGAGGAGAAGGACGCGTTCGGTAGGCCGATCGGGCGTATTGGTGTCATGCCGTCAGGTGAGAGAGTCACGCTCGGGTTTTTCGCTGCCATCGGCGAAGGTTGCCGCTTCACGTGGTACTTGACGGGCCTGGTCTTCGAGACACTCGCGAAACTGGTAAAGATGGAGATCAGCGCCAAAGCGCTTAGCGGGCCTATCACCATAGCTCAAGCATCCGGTGAAAGTCTGAGGGCAGGTTGGGCAAGCTTCATCTTTCTGTTGAGCTTTATTAGCATCAACCTTGCCGTGATCAATCTACTCCCCGTGCCCATACTTGATGGCGGGCATCTCCTATTCTTCCTTATCGAAGCGGTCACGCGCCGACCGGTGACGGGGAAGGCCAGGGAGATTGCTACGCAGTTAGGGCTCCTTTTCATCATATTCCTGATGGTGCTCGTCTTTTATAACGATATCCATCGGATCGTAACGCAGGGATGGGACTTGCGGCCCCGCTGATTTGCCAATACCAACTCCCATAGCTAAAGAGCTACAAGGAATCATGAAAGTCCTCGGCTTCGGCGAGCACTCCGGGGCTTCGCCTCGGAGATCGGCAGCAAGAGCGCATCGTTGCGCAATAACTTGGAGGGGGGACTCATCTCCCCTCCCATAGGCGTTAACTTAAAGGATCTTGGCATGTGATTTCAAATAGTTAACTCAAATGCATCCTGTCACCCCGGACTTGATCCGGGGTCCAGAACATATTGAAAAGACTGGATTCCCGCTTCCGCGGGAATGACGGACGAAGGAACAGAGCTGCTTAACTTAACGCGTATGATCTCCCCTTCAAACCACCCCATACGTAAACCCGAACAGGGGTGCCTCATGCCGACGACTCTCATAGGAATGCGCTTTCAAAGAAGTAAAGCACGGGGGAAACTTCTTTGTGTAAAAGTTTCTCCCCGTCTTACTTTCTTAAAGGCGCATCGGTATAAGGTTTTATCGTGATCATCCTGGCAGTCCATTCCACGTCGCCTGTGCTCAGTGTGGCGATCAGCGAGAACGACCGCGTGCTGGCCGAACACGCGGCCGAGCCGGACCGGCGCCACCTCGAAAATCTGCCCATTCTCATAAAGGATCTATTGACGCGACTGGAACTCAAACCCATCGATATCGAAGGTATCGCGGTAGCGCGTGGTCCGGGGTCGTTCTCAGGAATAAGGGTAGGGCTCGCCACCGCGAAAGGAATGGCGCTGGCACTTGGGAAACCGGTTGTGGGAGTGAGCAGTCTGGAGATCCTCGCGTGGCAGGGACTTCAAGACGGAGAATGGGGCTTTCCTATAATCGACGCGCGGCGCAATGAGATCTGCACCGGCCTCTATTGTCACCGCGACGGAAGATTGGACCTGCACGCAGGTCCTGTTCTGGCGCGTGCGGATTCGAGCGCTTTGCCCGCCAAGAACAAGGCCACGAGAGCAATCGTCTGTGGCGATGTCTTGGCCGAACACTTGGCTGCCGCCGACCCGAATCGGCTGGAAGCCCGGGTGCTCGTTCCATCGGCCGCGGCTTGTGCATACCTAGCCTGGCTGCGCTTCCGTTCAGGAGAGACGCAAGACATCCACTCGCTGGCGCCGCTCTACATACGCCGCTCAGACGCGGAGGAGAAAAGCTTTACGGGATAAGGCAGTCCTCAAGGTTTCACTGTGGTTGAGGGGCCGCTCCCGTCAAGGGAGATCACGGATGCGGGCCGAGGGGCGAATCGTCCTTCGATGAATTCTCGGGGCTCGACCAAAACGGTTGTGGGCGAAATCCGGATAAGGTGGTAGATGGCATCCCATTCGGGCCTGAGAGGAGCACCCGAGCAGGAGACTACAATTCTCGCGTTCGTGTCGGAAATGCGGAGGTCCATGACCGAGGATCGGTGCTTGTGGCCCTGGAGGATCAGAGAAATTCCGCTCTCAGAACAGATCTTGAGCACTTTGCCCGCGTCGGAAAAAGTATGGGCCCAATTGGAGGAACTCCCCGGAACGGGCAGCACCGGATGGTGTAGAAAAAGAACCTTGAAATAACTCTGAAAGTCCGCGGCTCGCGTACCGAGCCACTGCCGCTTCTTACGACCCAGCTTGCCGGGCCAGGATGGAAGGGGATGAACAGAGTTGACCCCGAAAAAGACCACCTTGTGTTTTTCAGAAACGTGCACGATTTGGTCTTTCGGTCCGAAGTAGGATTGGTAGCGCAGAAGAGCCAGCCTAGGAACAGCCCACTCCCAGAACGCGTCGAAGCTGACTTCACGATTGCCCGGAACACAAATGAACGGAATGTGGAGTGATTTTAGCCATTGAAGCGCACGATGAAACTGGCGTCTCGTCCCTCGATCGGTTATGTCACCGGTAATAACCACCAACTCAGGATCTGCGTTCACCAGGTCAGTTCGCAGCGCGTCCACTCTGTCGGAGGAGACGTGACGGCCGAAATGGAGGTCTGACAGATGAGCTATTCTCATAGGGAAACAATAGACGGACAGTAGTGCTCAAGTCAACGGCCGCGCGCAGATCTTCAAAACCAACTTGATTTTTTGACGTGAATTCTCTAAAATGTGATGAAATTTCGGGATTCATGTAGTATGTCTGAATCACTAACGTTTCCTGGCGGAAGGATGACGCCGTCGAGGACGGGAAACGTGAGGAGTAGTGCAATGAAGCGATGTGTTGCCACACTGGCGCTTGTCACGGCTATCCTGACCGTTGGCGGTATGGCGTTTTGCCAGGATTACTATGGATACGGAGCTCCCGGCTACGGTCAGCAGTATGCTCCGCAGGGATATGGTCAGGCCTACGGTCAGCAGTATGCTCCGCAGCAATATGGTCAAGCCTACGGCCAGCAATATGGTCAGCCGTACGGCCAACAATATGGGCAGGCTTACGGTCAGGCCCAACCCGGAGCCCAGAATTATGCGAACTACGGCGGGTACGGGGATTACATGCAGTATTTGCAGCAATATCAGGGCTATGGGGCCCAAGGCGGTGCTCAGGCCTACCAGCAAGCTGCTCCCAATCCTTACTATCAACAGCAACCCGCCCCCGGCCAGTACTATCAGCAGCAGGCTGCGCCCATGCCTCAGAGGGCGTACCAGGCATCACGGCAGACGTCACCAACCGCTACTCCGCGATCTGCAACTCCCGCGTCACGGCAGACCACCGCCAGTGTGAATACACTGCCGGCGCCTGTAGATCCGACAAACCTGGTTGAGAGCGAGATTTACTGGGATCCACAGAGAGATGCCGCCCGTGAAGAAGCGGAACAGGCTGCCCAGATGGTTCAAACCGCGCCCGTACGTCCGCCCGTAGCCCAGCCGGCGGTTCGACAGGCTCGACCGGCCCCTTCCAGGGCAACCGTCCAGGCTCCAGCTCGGACCACACAGCAGCCGTCGCGACAAGCAAGGCAAGTAACAGGGCCTCCGACCCCTTCACGCAGTAGCGAGTTGAAGTGGGGCAAAGAAGAGCAGAAACCTGACACCAAACGGGAACTGAAATGGGGCAAGGAATCCGGCCCGAGCATGGTGGGATCCGAGCCGGGAGCTTCGGTTTCCCGCACAAGAGAGGGCGCATCGCAGAAACCTCAAATCAGTGTGGAAACCAAAGGAGAACCCAAGAGGCTTCAGTGGGGCAAGAGCGAATAGGAGGAAAATAACGCCCGGTTTTTTGGATCGCCGGCGCTCGTGGGCAGAGATACCGGTCATTAGGCGCCGAGCCGGCCGGAGATCGGCTCACATAAGATGTGGAATAGAAAAGGGGAGACTCAGGCAAACGGAGTTTCCCCTTTTCCGCGTAGGCGTCGAAGAATTCTCTACTGTTTCTCTGCGGCGATCTTTTCGTCCTTCATGAGATTCTGTATTGTCTTTGCGTGGTCAATCACCTCTTTGAGAAGAGGCTTGATCACCAACACCCACTCCGGGCTCTCCGCCGGATCAGGTTGGCCTGTCTCCAGCACTTTGGCAATCACAAATAGTTTGGTACGAGCATCATAGACCTCGTTGCGAATCCGCTCCATCGTCCATTTCGGTTTTTCTTCAGTCATGTCCTCCTCCGTACTACTTAAAATGAACGGGCCTGCAAGGGTTCAACTCACTATACCCGACGCGGCCGATGGACAGTCCAGCAATTTCTTTCTCGCCTCGAGCAGGACCTTGGAAAGACCCCGGACCAGGGGACGGTGCAGGTGCACGTTCTCCCTTTTCAGCCGCTCAAAGCGAAAATGAGAAGCCTCCGCGCCCTGATACTCGAGGCCGTCAAGCGCGGCGGCGAGGGAAGTCCTGCATTTTTTGCCATCTTTTCATTTTGCTTAGATGAGACGAGTCCTCCCCTACCCAGTAGCCCGCATGGATACTCAGTTCATGAGCGCGTCGCTCGACCCCGCAATCACGAACGTGCTTGACAGGACTGATTTTGGAGGTTAACATGCGACGCTGCAAGCTGCATGGCACGGCAGACAATAAGGGAAATCCTTCCGACCAACCAAGTGCAATTCAGTGTTCAGGGTACTGAATTAGTGTCCCAGGCCCGCACGATCATCATATGCCGGTTTGACTCCCGATACCCTTCAGGAGTGGACTCATAAAACGCTCTTTTCCATGGACGCAACGCAGCCTGATCGGACCCTCGTCCATCGGTCTGCACATAACCAAGAAAGGAGAGAAGGATGAGAGGACGGTCTGTTCTTGTGGTGTTGCTGGCCCTGACTTTCGCCCTATCGTTTACGGTGTGCGGCTTTGCCGCGGAGAAGAAGCCCCTGAAGTTGGGCGCTATCTTTTCCGTTACCGGGCCCGCATCCTGGCTGGGCGATCCGGAAAAGAAGACCGTGGACATGATCGTGGCGGATATCAATGCGAAGGGAGGGGTGAACGGCTTTCCGCTTGAAGTCATCGTAGAGGATGACGAGACCAAAGAGCCCAAGGCAGTCAACGCTGCAGAAAAGCTCATCAACAAGGATCAGGTCCTCGCCATTTTCGGACCTTCTCTCAGCGGCAATACTATGGCCATGAAGGACGTGTGTGAAAAGGCCAAAGTGCCGCTGGTCTCCTGTGCTGCTGCCAAGGCGATCGTTGAGCCTCTTGCCAAGTTCGTGTTCAAGACCCCGCAACGTGATGATGACGTAGTGATTCGGATCTACGAGCAGATGAAGAAGATGGGCATCAAGAAAGTGGGTCTGATCACTTCGACTGAGGGCTTCGGCGTTGAGGGGCGAAAGAACGCAAAAGCGCTCGCCGAGAAGATGGGCATCGCGATTGTGGCTGACGAAACCTATGCGCCCAAGGACACGGACATGACGGCTCAGTTGAAGAAGATTCAGACGTCCGGCGCTGAGGCGGTAGTCAACTGGTCCATCATGCCTGCCCAATCCATCGTCCCCAAGAACATGAAGCAGCTCGGAATGAAGATCCCTCTGTTCCAGAGCCACGGATTTGGCAATCCCAAGTATATCCAGGCTGCTGAAGACGCAGCGGTCGGAATCATCTTCCCAGCGGGCCGCATCCTGGTGGCCGAAGAGCTGGATGCAAATCATTGGCATAAGAAAGTCCTCGTGGACTACAAGAATGCCTACGAGAAAAAGTACGGGCCGCCTGTGACCACCTTCGGCGGCCATGCGTACGATGCTCTGTGGATCTTGGTCAATGCCATGAAAGCCAAGAAAGTCACGCCTGACATGCCTCTGGACAAGGCCAGGGCCGCCATCAGGGACGGTATCGAAGAAACTAAAGGCTGGATCGGCGTTCATGGCGAATTCAATATGAGCCCCACGGACCACACCGGTCTGGACAAGGACAAGTCCCTGGAGATCCTGACCGTGGCCGAGGGTGGCAAGATCATCCCGTATTCGAAAGTGGAAGCTCAGAAGAAGGCCAAGTAGTCGAGGCTTTCCGATTGACAACGTAGGTCCCTCCGGTACCGGTTCCGTCCGCGGCCCGCTCGTACAGCGGGCCGCGGTGGTCCTTTTCACCCCGTGGAGCCTCCGCAATGGTGTCGTTCGCAGAGATCCTTCAATACGTTTTCTCAGGAATTACCATTGGTTCCATCTATGCGATGGTGGGATTGGGATTCACCATGATTTACAATTCCACCAGCATCATCAATTTCGCCCAAGGCGAATTCGTGATGCTGGGCGGGCTCATCGGCGTATCCGTGGTGATATTCCTGAAGAAGAGCGGATTCGGGCCGGAGATCGCCATACCTCTGGCGTTTCTGGTCGCGGTTGGAGCCACGGTGCTTGTTGGCATGTTGATGGAAAAGATCGCGATCGAGCCGACCGACCGTCTGACGGTTTTCCACTATGGGGCTTTGGCGGTGGTCTTCTACGGCTTGGCTCGAGTTGCAGGCGAGTTTTCACAAGTAGTGTCCGTTATCATCGCCGCGGCGCTAACTGTGGGGGCGTACCTGCTGCTGCGCAACCGGTCAATCCGCTCGATGCGGAATCCCTCCGTTTTGCAGCTCATTATCATCACCATCGCGTTGAGTATCCTTCTTCGCGGCATTGCGATGTTCGTTTTCGGCAAGGACCCCTATTTTATGAGCCATTTCTTAGGGGAGAAACCGGTCCTGATCTTTGGCGCAACCATGCTTCCTCAGACAGTGCTGATCCTGGTGGTCATCGGGATTGTGGTGGCTCTCGTGGGCCTCTTTTTTGGCCTGACCCTGACCGGGAAGGCGATGCA
>JBMOME010000143.1:0-12391 GCA_049323095.1 Thermodesulfobacteriota bacterium | reverse complement strand
TGGCCATGCGCCCCTACAGGATTGCTGGTGGGACCGGCATCTTGCCGGTCATCCCCAATAGACAGGCTGGAAGCCTGTCCCACCATCCACTTCTGGCAATGGCAGCTCGCATCTCGTGTATTACGAAAAGATGGCGAAAGGGTATCAGGATGTTTTCCTGTGGAGCTATTTATGCCAGAAGATGCGCTGATTTCAGATAGAGAGCTGCTAAGGCTCTGCACCCTAAGAGAGGTGGTTGGGAGCTTTGCGCATGAGGCAGTTCAGCCTCTGAACGCGATTATGATCGCGGCTCAGGTCTTGCAGTTGCGCTTAGAGAAACTGCCTATTCCCGAGGATGAAAAGAAGGTTATCTGCGACCGTCTGGAATTGATAGCGTCGCAAGTCAAGCGTGCCGGCGCACTTATTCAGGAGTTCAGAGCTTTCAATAAAGCCCAAGCGTCATCTCCAGCCTCGATTCCTTTGCATGAGCTGATCGACAGCGTGTGTCACAAAATGGACCAGCAGTTCACAGCTCGCGGGTTGGACCTCCTTAAAGATCACCAAACGGAGCTCCCTCCCTTATCCGCTGCCAATCGTGAATTAGCAGAAGACGTTGTGGTACATGCCCTTGCCCACGCGAGAGAAACCGTTCAAGCCATCGGCGAGTGGCACCGCGAATCGGGCCTTCCGTACACGGCAAGAGTAATGGTAAGCACTGCGGAGGCTGATGGAAAGCTCGTAGTCAACTTGAATTGGAGCACAGGCCGGTGCCCCCAGGAGCGGTTCTCTTCGGAAAGCAAGACGCCTGCGGGCCTGCGTCTGGCGAGGACAGTGCTGGCGCAGTCGGCCGGCGCTTTGGACATTACCCCTCAATCCATCACCATCACACTCGTCCCATGAAACACCCTCTCAATGCGGGATAGAAAATTAGAACCGCATTTGGTCTGCTGGAATGCGCTTTCGCGTTGACAGGATCTTGAAGTATGGTATGATGAGCGTCGCCATGATGCGGTATTATTTAGCTTTTTCCATTTGCGGGATGGAGATGGGTCGGTGAACCCGGTCTTGGCACTTACCAAAACCGCTTCGCGTCTCTGGTCCGGCAGGTTAACAACACGGTTGTGCCTGTCCGTGCTGGCTATCGCGGTCCTCACCGCCGGCTGCGGGTCAAATTCGGCCCTCGTCAAGCAGCCTATGGTCGAGAAGATACCTCTGGCAGGCTCCCTTGCTTCCGCATTCAGCGGGGGGTCTTCAAAAGCCGCTGCCCCAGCTCCAAAACTGAACAAATATCCCTCCATACCCGTAGAAGAAAGCGGCCCACGAGTCCGACGCTTTGTCCGACATTACGCGTACGAATCGCGTGACACTATGAAGAAATACCTGGGCCGCGCAGAAGAACACCTGCCCATGGTCAAGTCCGTCGCGAGAGAGCACGGGCTCCCTGTGGAAATCGCGTACCTGTTCATGCTTGAATCCGGGGCTAATCCCGAAGCCCGTTCGCCGGCAAACGCACTGGGGATGTGGCAATTCATGCCCGCGACCGCGCGAAGCTACGGACTCAGAGTCGATTCATGGGTAGACGAGCGCCTCGATCCGGTAAAATCCACCCGCGCGGCCATGCTGTACCTGAAAGATCTGTACGGAATGTTCGGGTGCTGGCGCTTGGCCCTGAGCGCGTACAACTCGGGCGAAAACAAGCTCAACAAGGTGCTGAGCAAGGAAGACGCCAACGAGTACGAAGAGATATCCAGCAGCAAGCATCTCAGACGGGAAACAAAGGAGTTCTGGCCAAGGTTCCAGGCAATCGCGCAGATCGCGAACTCGCCGGAGAAGTTTGGTTTCAAGCCCCTAAACAACGAACCGTACCGCGCCAACTACGAGGTGGTCCCAATAGACGGGAAGTACTCGCTCGCCAGCCTGGCACAGCTCTGCGGCGTGGATCCTGATGACCTGTGCTCACGCAACCCTGCGCTGATCAGAGGCATTACCCCGAACAACGGTTCGGAATATCCAGTGAGAGTCCCGTTAGGCAAAAAGACGACCCTCATCGCGGGACTGCGCTCCGCGCCCACCGAGGCCACTCAAACGAACCTCGTCCACGTGGTCAATAGAGGAGAGAACCTTCCTCGAATTCTTCGGCGCTACGGAGTAAACAAGGACCAGGTGGCCACCCTTAACCCCGACGTAAACTTGAAGCGAAAGCTCAAACCCGGCGAAAAGATCCTCATACCCGTGCAGCAAAAAGCTCTGAAAAAACCGCCCCAGGGCCGCCAACAAGTCTCTCTTCTCCGTTAGAACCTCTGGACACCTCCGGGAATCCTCGAGCCCGTTCAGTGATGGGCAATCCCGTAGTTCGATTTGCGGGGAACCACCCTGTCATTTCTTGCGAACTGCCGCGTCCGATCCGTTGCAACGGAATATGAAAACGCAGTGATATTCGTCACATTCATTGGAAAAACACCGAGAACGAGGACGGGTAGGCGCAGGGTCGGGTGAGGCATTGAACGGTCGGCGGGAATCCCCAAAAGGCTATGTTTAACATGCAGTATCAAGTAGTTATATAGTACCGCGAGAAATAGTGTGAGAAAAATGAACAATTAACTTCAAAAATACTTGACAACATATTTATAATGTGGTTGTTTCTGTCTCGCGACAAACCAAACCTAATCCTTCCTTCAGCCCGTTGCGAGCAACGGGCTTTTTTTTCACCAAACGCCCCATGCGCGCGAAACTCTTGGATTCCGAAGCCCAAGAGACTATAATAAATTCAACAGGCGAGCATTTTCCCCTACGTGAATCCGGGCTTCGCGCGAGTGAGACCCGGATTTGCGCGTTGGGACAGAAGTCTGCACGCTGCACGGGCTTGGCCGTGGACAAAGGTCTTCTCAGCAACGGATTTGACGCTTCACCGCTTCGTGCAAACGCTCCTGAAACACGTGGACGCATGAATGAGCGTTATCCTTGACTTTGTGAGAGGAATATGGGCTATTCGTCAGAGCCCGACCGTGAACATGGGGCCGGCGCGGCGATTTTCTGACCGGGGCACGAAACATGGCATTCCCAGACGTGGAAACTCAGATGAAGCACATTATGCGTGGAGTGGAGGAAATCATCCACGAGAACGAGATGCGGGATCGTATCCTTCAGAGCATCAAGACGGGGAGACCATTGCGGATCAAGCTGGGGGTCGACCCAACCGCGTCGGATATTCATCTGGGCCACATGGTAACCATCAGAAAACTAAAGCATTTCCAGGATGTTGGACACACTGCGATCTTTCTCATCGGCAGTTTCACCGCGCGGGTCGGCGATCCCACCGAGCGCAGCGAAGGGCGAGTGCGGTTGACCCGGGATCAGGTGATGGAATACGCAAAGACCTTTAAAGATCAGGTCTTTAAAATCCTCGACGAAGAGAAGACCGAAATCAGACACAACGGCGAATGGTTCGACGAGATGACCTTCGAGGATTGTCTGGGTCTTGCCTATCGGTCCACGGTGGCTCGTATGCTGGAGCGCAACGACTTTGAGAAGCGCTACCGAGAGGGCAGTCCCATTTCCATCACGGAGTTTCTCTACCCGTTGATGCAGGGCTACGATTCGGTAGCGCTAAAATGTGATGTGGAATTGGGTGGTACCGACCAAAAGTTCAACCTTTTAGCTGGCCGCGACATCCAGATCCAGTACGGGCAACCTCCACAGATTGTCATCATGACCCCGTTGATCGAGGGTCTGGACGGATCCAAGAAGATGAGCAAGACCGAAGGGAACTATGTTGGGGTGGATGACAGCCCGGAAGAAATGTTCGGCAAGGTCATGTCGATCAAGGATGACTTGGTCGTCAAGTACTTTACGCTCTTGACCGGTGTGGACCAACAACAGGTAAATCAATACTCCCAGGCCCTGGAACGGATCGACGAGCACTTAGAGGCCGGAGACCCTCTCCACCCCATGCAAATCAAGAAGGCGCTTGCTCGGAGTATCGTTACCGAGTACCACGATCAGGCCGCGGCAAAGCGAGGCGAAGAGCATTTCGAAAGGGTGGTGCAGAGGAAAGAGATCCCTGATGAAATCCCCCTGCGAACCTTTACGCAGAGCGCCCTGCCGGCCTGCGACATTATCGCGTCCAGCGCAGGTGTTTCCAAAGGCGAGGCTCGGCGACTCATTACCCAGGGTGGAGTCAGACTCGATGGGGCCCGCGTTAGCGATCCGACCGCGGAGATTGTTCTCAGTTCAGAGGAGCAGCTCCTACAGGTGGGCAAGCGGAAGTTCTTCCGCATTCGTGGAGAGAGCTGATGGAGCCTCGAGGCAGCCGGGAAAAAAGAATGACAAATGGTCGGCTTTGTATTAAAATAATCAATTCGTGCAAGAAAGCACCTGTAATTCCGAGGGCATAATGTCTTTTTTGAGACGCTTGTGCGTCGGGGTTTATCTGTTCAGCTTCTTCAGTGCGGGAACGTGCTGGGCTGGAGGCTGATGCGGTCCTATCTTCTGGGAGGAAGGTCCGAGCTACTTTCGTGGAATGGCCCCGTCGTATAATGTGAGCGGACAAGGCGGTTCCGAGTCCTCGTCCGGCGAGCAGCAGTCAACCTCGCACCCGGATGAGTATTCGGTCACCTATTCGGACGGGAGTGGGTCTTCCGTGCCCGCGCGAAGCCGAAGGCAGGTGGTTCCGCAAGCAGGCCGACCGTCGGACTCGGCACAGGCGCCTCAGAGGATAAGACAGAAGAGACCGGAAACCGGTAAGGGGAGTTCACCGCGAACGGATATAATGCGGCAAGCTTATCCGGGTGGCTCTGCATTAGCCTCGGATAGCACCGCCCAGGGACGCACGGTATCCTATCGGATTCTTGGGCCGTCCTGGTGGTGACAACCGGGTTTTTCGCGGTCCTGCGCGGTTGTGAGAACTGATTGCTCTCTTGGGTGAATCCTCAATTGCTTCCCCCGATCTTAACCGCTGAACCACGCGGGTCCGCGGAGACGCGCGAGATATCGGTGCTGGTATGCCTCCCGAAAGCTCTGGCCTTGAGCTTTCCACGATTATCATGTCGAGGTGAAATCCGCACTGCGGCCGGCGCATCTTTGGCAAATCTCCGAAGTTCGGGCAGTCACGAGAGGGGGCATTGTGGCTGAGAAAAAGCAAAAGACCCCAAAACGGGGAACGGCTGTCTCAAAGACCTCTACGGGAAAGGCTCGACCAAAGCCGAAACCCAAGCCGGCATTAAAGCCAAAACCAAAACCGAAACCCAAGCCCAAGCCAAAGCCAAAGCCGAAGCCGAAGTCAAAGCCGAAGCCAAAGCCAAAGGCGCCTCCTGCTCCTCGGCCTAAAAAGGAGACCCGTGGTGTGCCGCTCGTCGTGGAGCCGTCGGCTGCCGAGAGTGCGGTCAGGGCCCGGCTCGAAAGGATCAAGGAGAGTTACGCTCTTCTCAAACAGTTCACCCCCAAGGAATTGAAATTACTGCTTAATCTCAAGAGAAACTCGTCCACTAAGGCTTGGACTCTCAGGGAGGATCTCGTGGTGCTCACCATGCCCGTGAGTAATCGGGCCATTGCTGCACTCCTCAAAGGTCGCAACAAGGAGGCCGTTAAGAAACGGCTGCAGCTGCTGCGCTCCAAGGGTCTCGCCAAGAGAGTTCCGGAGCCCCCCTCATAACACGTCACGTCCAGCTATTCCTAAACCTGCGACCGGGCACGAGGTCCCAGCCCTACCCCATGGATGGTCAAAACGTTGTTAAAGATCTCTGCCCGTGCGCCAAGAATCTCCCTCACAAGCCACAGATTGGATTCCACGTGTTCCGTCATGCGGGGGATCGTGTACGTTGTGGCGCCACGCGCCAGGGCTCCAAAGATGATGAGCTGATCTGCCAAATGACGATCCACTGTCGCGCCTGAATCTAAGTCCTCCAAGAAATGGGTCGCGACAGACTTGGCTATCTTCTCTGAGGGCCGTCTTGGCGCGCCCGCCATGTCCGAACCCAGGACTGCACCAGTATCCGATTCGGTCCAGATGCAAAGCGCCGCCCCTTTTTGAGCTGCGTTGACCTCATCGGATATCTCGATCTTGACTGAGAGACCCCTCTGCTCCAGCATGGACCTGCACGTGTCGGCCATGCGCGTGCTCACCTGCTGGTCAATCAGATGAGATGCGAGGGATATTCCCCGGACTTGCGCTATCGTGCCCTGCCCCACTGCCGTCAGAGGTTTCAGCGCGGACCGGACAGGATGAACCGTTACCTCAACTGTTCCTTGTCCTCGGGGTACGTATCCCGGTCGTATCATGGTCATCCCGATCTTGGCTCCCATCCGCTCCAGCAGTGGTAGCAGGCAGTGCTGCATGTGAAACAGACTGGGCGCAAAATCCTGAAACAAGCCGCCAGTGAGGAAAAACTTGGTGGTACCTGCCGCAAAGAGGGCGGGAATGCTCAAAGAGAAAGCAAGTAGCGTGGTCGAGCCCGCAGAGCCAACGTCAAAGCGGTATTCACCTGGGACAATCGTGGGGCCGGGTTCGTAGAGGATTTCTGAGGAACCAACCTCAGCGCCCTCCACTCTGCCGCCGGATATGCGGGAGCACGCCACAACCGCTGCCAGATGCTGAGGTCGTAGACCGGGTTTCGGGCGTCTCGCCCTGATATTCTTCACCTGCAACGGCTGATGGACGAGCGTTGCCAACGCTAACGCATAGCGTAGTATAGTGCCGCTTCCCGAATATTGGGAGCCGTCGATAGAAATCATCTATACCTAATGTCGTTCGGCGGCTTCTACCGCGGTGCCTGGGGCAGCCGTTACCGCGACTGTTACGGCACAGGCGGTTCATGTTCCTTGCAAAAGGGCAGTTCGCCAAGAACGGGCATACCACACACCTTGCACATCGCTCTTCGAATGGGGTCACTGATGTCGTCGCACGCGGGGCCCATAGCGCCCGCGCTGCGTCCGGCGCCCGCGCGCGGTGCGCTTCTGCCGGAGGATACAGACTCTCTCAGCGCCTTCGCGGCAGCGAACTTCGGCACACGAGCAGCGGGAATCTCCATGGTCCGGCCGGTCCGCGGATTAATACCCGTCCGAGCCTTGCGCTGTGCAACTTTGAATGTTCCGAGCCCTGGGATTCGGAGAGGCTCATTCCCGGCCAAGGACCCTCGGACCGCGGCCAGGAGAGCATCCAAAGCCGACGCGGCCTCTTTTCTGGACAACCCAGCGCCTTTGCCAATTCGATCGATCAATTCAGCCTTTGTCATAACAATTACCTCCCCCTGATATCGTTGGGACCGCTGCCAGTCCATTCTCTATCTCAAAATTGGAAACGCGTTTCCTTGTGTCAAGTACGGTGCGGATTGGCTCGCCAGGCCAAAACAAGCTTGAGCACGGCCTCATATCAATGCGCTGGTTGAGAATTGGCCGTCTAGTTCAGTATCCCGATATTCTCCAGCAGCTTCTTGATTGCCTGGTACGCAGACGAGTCAGATGAAATCTTGACCAGCGGATCTCCTCGAAGATCCAGTTCCACCAACTTCTCGTCATACGGCACATACGCTTCCGGCGAAAACGGGAGTCGGTCGATTTCCTTCTTCACGTTCTCAGGCAGGTCCTCGGGTGACCCATCGACTCTCGTGATAATGAGATGCGTGTGGTGAATCCGCCCCTCCAGCTCTTGGAGCAGCTCCAAAATGCGCCCAATGGTTCGAAGGCTGCGAGGGGCAGGATCGGAGACAATGAACAGGTGGTCCACCTCTTCTTCCGTCCTGCGGGACAGATGTTCCATGCCCGCTTCGTTGTCTACGATCACATGGGAGTAGTTCGACGTGACCTTGGAGATGATCTCCCGCAAAATGTTATTCGCCATGCAGTAGCATCCGGGGCCTTCCGGTCGGCCCATGGAAAGGAGGTCCAGATCCTTGGTCTCTTCCAGACACGCCTGGATCTGATATTCCATGAAACGGTCTTTGGTCATGCCTCCCGGTATATCGTCCCCCATCTTGCGAACGTCTTCCCGAACGCACCCCACGCTTCTGGGCTCCCTGATCCCAAGGACCTCATGCAAATTCGAGTTGGAATCCGCGTCGATTGCGAGCAGGGGCCTTCGCCCGGAATCGATCAGCGCTTTTATCATAAGCGCACTTACCGAGGTTTTGCCGACCCCGCCTTTTCCCGCAACTGCCAACGTCAATCCCATATATGTGTCCTTTCACCGATTCGTGTGTGCCGACTTCTCGACGTGCGATGCCCGGCCCACTCTATAGAATAATGCCGTTCCGCTCACAAAAAAGCCCCCCTCCTTCGTTTTCTAATGCTTCCAGGAGACGATAGGTCATCTCCGCTTCCGCCACAGTCATGCCTGCACACCCACAGGCAGGCGTCACGATGAGGCGCTTCTGCAAGAGGGCCCGATCTACGCCCGATTTGACCAGGAGCTCTATCCCGTCGCGCAATCGTCGCCGTATCCCGTCAACGCTCTCCCCCTTTATGCGTTCGTCATTGGGCACCGCGCCCCACGCAAGTGCGCCCCCTCTGGCGAGGAATTGAGAAAGCTGAGTCGCGTACAGCGGGATAGTCTCCATATAATCCACGGCATCAAAGTTGATGATGCGCGTCGCGGTTTCCATTAGGATGCTCCAGTCCGTATTCCCACAGCAGTGAACCCCAGGAATGCCCCCTCGATCCAAGGTAAGCGCAAAAGCCTCGTTAAGCGACTGGATCACGTCATCACGCGATACCCCCAGGAACGCAGAAGACCCGTACGCGCTCAAACTCGGTTCATCGAAGAAGACGATCACTTCTTCGGCAAAGGTTTTGAACTGATCTACCAGCCAAGCAGCTTTCAGTCCCGTGGACTGCACAACCACGTCACGGAAGAATGGATGGTAAAAAATGGGCTTCCCATTTTCGTCCGTGACAGTGAGGCCGAAGCTGAGCGGGCCGGTAACCTGAACCTTGATAAAAGGCTTCTTGCTTCCTTCCTGCTGAAGCCGCTGCAAGAAGCTATGTATTCCGCCCCCATATTCCGGCCCTATAGCAAATGCCTCTGGAGATCCTCCACTGCTAACGTCCAGATATGCGCTGTAAAATCGCTCCAGTTCAGAGGATGCGTCTCCCGACGTATCGAAGAAATAGCTCTTCTCGTCCAAGTCCACGCGGAAGCGGGGCAGACCTTCACTGAATTGAATCCACATCTGTTCTAGAAGCTTAGCGCGAGAGAGCTGCGGCGTGTGAGGTGCGCTGGACAAACTTCGCAGGATCAAGTCCGCAGCATCTCCCGCGTCCTCGTGAGGGAGGCTTCCCACAGCAGTGATCAGGACCGCGGGCAAGCCCTGTGTCTCTGGGTATTCATCCATCGCGTCACCTCCTGACCTCGCGGCGCCCCGTCCAACTTCGTTCGTATGGAAGGGACAAGGCCCGTTCGACTGTATTCAATGCACCGCTGCGCTGTCAAGCGCCGGCCCTGCACTAAGGAAGGCATACGGGCTCCCTCGCTGAAGGACCGCCGTTGACGAGTATATGGATCTCGCTGTAAGCTTGGAGTATCCAGTAGTCGGCAAATGCATACCTGTCCTGAGCGAGAATTCGCTGCTTCCTGGAGAGGGCTATCCGTGGAAAAGCAAGAAACCTTCTGGGTTCACCAGGTGTCACGCTCTTATCGCCGCGATCGACCCGATCGCATCCTGGAGCGTGTCTGGCGAGCTCATCCCGCATGGGGTTACCTCCAGGGAAGAGACCTCTGGATCAGCCGAGAATGCACTGAAGACGAGCTTATCGCGGAAGGGTTTCTCGAAATCCGCCCGGCAGGGGAACCAGGCTCCGACCGGTGTCCTTACTGCGGAATGATTATGAACCTGATCCCGGGGTCACTTGCCCAAAAGCACCTTAGCGATTGCGGCGGAGGCAACGAGGATTGGAGCAAAATCGAAAACTTTATCGTCGATGCAAAGCGGATGAGAGACTATGAGACAAGATTGCGGGATGAGGCACTGAGAAAGCAACGCGAGGCGGAGGAGTTGGAAAAGCAGGAGCGCCTGGACAGAGCTAGAGAGGAATTTCAGGCAAGGCAACAAGCAAAAGACCGCAAGAAGCGACTTAAGGAAGAAACCAAGGAAACCTTGAGAAAACGATAATTGAAAAAAAGAGGGGACGGTGACCGTCCCCTGCAATTAGGAGGATTGGGGTTCACGATTAGAGGGGTCCCAACCGCCCCCTCTCCGGTGTTGCCGGGCGGCGTTTCAACCAGGCCCTTTTATTCCAGCCGCCAGGCGGAAATGTTCTTTGGCCGGATCTTTGACTTGGTGCCTTTTCGGTTCAGCGGATCACTCTGTCCGCTGCTTTAGTGCTTTCCTTTTGGGCGCTCGGGAGCGACCCCGAATGCTATAGCCCTTACCAGTAGCACCCGAAAGTTGACTTCTGCTCATCTGTTCCTTTCGCAGCTATAGGGGCCAGAGGGGGCGGCGGAAGAGGCGAAAGCCCGCCGGAAACCAGCCTGAAGGGCATTTCGAGCATTTGCGCAGCAAAAGTTGCTATGCCGGGAATGGGTCCCATGAGCGCGGGAACTGGGGCTCCAGCGTAAGCACCAACAGGGGGATATGTCGGCACATTTGCCGGGGCATAACATGTGGGAGGCGGACACATCTGCACCGGCGCGGGTTTACACTTCATGACGGGCCGCGGGGGCGGACACGGCTGGGGCATGGGAGCGCAGGCCGGCGGTCCACAGGACGGAAACGGCGCGAAAGGAGGCGGAGGCGGAGGTGCGAGGAGTCCGGCTGTCACCAAAGATGGAAGGCTGAGCACAAGCCCGCAAATGCTGGTGCACGAGCCCAGCAGTCCGCCACATAGAGATCCTGCACCGAACAAGGGTGACGGCCCGCACGCAGGGGGCGGGCACGGTGCCGGCGGAGGGCAGTACGCAGGCGCGGGCGGAGGATAACACGCGGCGCATGAGATTGCTTCGGGAACGCACGCGGTTCCAAGGATGAGGGCAAGTGCGACGAGCAGGCCGACAGATCTGGTGACCATACCTAATCCTCCTTTTGGTTCTGATCCTTCATGAACAACTTGAGGGCGTAGACTCAAGCGAAGGCTTCAAAAATTGGCCCGTTGCCGGGCTTCGTTGACGGGGGGCTTTAACATGCGTCATATGACGTGTCAAGTAAAATAATTGATGTTCTGATGTTACAGAAAAATCGGCTACCATCATTCGAGCGATGGTATTAACAGATTGACATTGCAGCGTTATTTTTGATATCATTGTCCCTGTGTCGCCTGCTATCCCCAACAAAGGTCCGGAGGCTGATGACCCGGCAACCGACCTGCCGCAAACAAGGAGACACGTAAGTATTTCACTCAAGGACTGCGTAATCACATGAGAAAATGTCTCATCATCCTCGTGTTGGCCCTGGCCTTTGCCCCGCCTCACCTAGCCGGAGCGCAGGACCCGGTGGAACCTTATAACCAGGGCATTGACGCGTTAAAGAGGAACGATCTTGATGCCGCAATTGAGCTCTTCACCCGCGCGATCCAGATGGATCCTCGAGACCACCTGGCGTATAACAACCGTGGCGTGGCCTTGAAGAGAAAGGGCCTTTACGACAAGGCCATCGAGGATTACAGCCGCGCTCTGGAAATCAAACCCGACTACACACCGGCGCTCGCCAACCGGGGCACGGCCCGCTTTCGCAAGGGTGACCTGGACGGCGCCTTGCAGGACCTCAATCTCGCGGCCAAGGGCAAGGGGCGCGAATCGACAATTTACGTGCAGTTAGGCTCAGTCTATGCTGAAAAAGGGGATTATGATTCCGCGCTCAAGGAACTCAAGAAAGCGGTAGGCATAAACAAGAAGAACGCACACGCGTTCCTCACGATGGGAGAAATCCAAGAACGACAGGGCGATTTTCATGAGGCATTGCGATCGTACAGCAAATCTCAGGAGCTGAGCAAAGGCGGCCCTGAGGCCGAGCAGGTCGAAGCAAAGATTAGTGGACTCCGCAAGAAGATCGCGGTCCAGCTTCATGCAAAGGGTCTGGAACGGTACCGGGAAGGCAAAGAGAAGCAGGCGCTGGAAATGTGGGATGATGCGATAAAGTTGGACCCTGCATTGGTGGGAGCGCTGCGAGACAGGGGCCTCACCTACCATAAGGCGGGGAAGTACGACAAGGCGATCAAGGATTTTTCAAGCGCACTGGAGAAGGATAGCCAGAACGCGGAGCTGTACCGCATCAGAGGTGATTCATTCTACCGCTCCCACGACCACGACAAGGCCCTTGAAGATTACGACAGGGCACTGCAACTCAACCCCCGCGATGCCATTGCACACAACAACCGGGGGCTGCTTTATCACGAGAAGAGGGATTTGACCAAAGCGCTGCAAGATTATTCGCGTGCGATAACGATCGACCCGGCCAATCCCACATTCTATGAGAATAGGGGCCTTGCA
>JBMOME010000142.1:0-12493 GCA_049323095.1 Thermodesulfobacteriota bacterium | reverse complement strand
GCCCCCGGGACCGGCATCACCATTCGTGAGATCCGGGAGAAATACGCTTCAAGAGAACATCACTTACCGGGAGATGTTCTGCTCATCTGATATCCGAAGGAAAGCTGATTCGGAAGGTGGTTCCGTTATCACGCTTCACTTGTATATCCCCATCTAGTTGCGTAACAAAGATTCGCACGATACTCAACCCCAAAGAACTCGTATCTTTAACATCTATGGAGTCCGGCAGACCTACGCCGTCATCTCTTACGATCAGTTCGTGCTGCCCAGTCTCCGTTGGATGAAATTCTATTGCTACTTCACCGCTTCTTCCATCCGGAAAAGCATGCTTGAAGCAATTGGAAATGAGCTCTGTAATGATGAGACCCAAAGGGATCGCGGCATCAAGTCCCACCGATTGATCGGCCAATTGCTTTCTGACGCTCAAGCGACCCGAAATCCCATCATAAGCGCCGATCAAGTGATCCACCAGGCCACCGACATAGCTCCTTATCTTAACCGACGCAGCGTCTTGCCCTCTGTAGAATGTATCATGAACCATTGCCATGGAGAGGATCCGCTTCTGTATGTCCTTGAGAACATTTCGAAGCGATTCGTCGCTCGTCCGCCTCATATGCAAGTTCAGGAGACTGGTAATCATAGTGAGATTATTCTTCACGCGATGGTGGATTTCTCGCAGAAGAACTTCCTTTTCCGCAAGGGATTTCTTCAATTCCTGTTCGAACCCGACTCGTTCGGTAACATCCACTATGTTCCCAATTACGTAAGACTTGGATCGAAGTTGCATCATCGATGAGTACGTTTCTATCCAACGCGTCTTGCCGTCGCCACACACCACTCTGAGAACGCCGGTAAAAGGCTCTCCGGACTTTGTTTGGGATTTTGCTTTTCTGTGTATCATCTCTCGATCATCGGGATGAATGAATTCCAGAAAGTGACGGCCCAACATATCCGCAATCCGGTGTCTCAGAATTGCCGCAAGACACTCGTTGGCATATTCTATTGTTCCGTCTCTTAATACCGCCACTCCAACCAAAGAATTATCGGCAAGCTTTCGATATCTCGCTTCGCTCTCCTTTACAGCTTTTTCGAGCCTCTTGCGTCGCAGTATTTCCTTTCGCAATTCCTCGTTTGCTTGTGCTAATCCCGCTGTACGCTCCTGCACCCGAGTCTCGAGTTCGTCCCGGGCCTTTATCAATGACTCTTGCGCTCTATTTCGCTCGATTGCTTCGGCTCTGAACTCTCTATTTGCTTTCAGGAGCAGCAGAGTTCTTTCCTGGAGTCGATCTTCCATCTCGATCCACTGTTCTGCTCGGATATCGCCGTGGCTCACGGCGTCGCTTACATCTCGAGCAATCCCCAAGATACCCACAGGTTGGCCAAGCGGGTTGCGGAGAAAGGTGCCGGTGATCCTATGCGTCCTGAGCGATCCGTCCTTGTGATATCTCTGGATTTCCACCGTTTGAGCGGGGTAATCCCATCGTGGGTAGTCGTTGCCGTCCATCAGTTCTCTGGCAAGGGTTGCCCTGAGTGTCTGCCTTGAAGCTTCAGTCAGGCTGTCACCGGCATTCATGGCGAGCATTTCCTCAACGGTATACCCGAGAATGCTCTCTACGCCACTGCTCACATAGGTGTAGCGAAGAGTCATGTCAACCAGCCACACATATGTGTCGGGGAGTGTTAGGAGCGAGCGATTAAGCCGCTCTGTCTCGGCCAAGGCCAGGCTGAACCGATTCCGTGATATGACCTCATCCGAATAAAAGTCATGTGAGTCAAGAAAGATCTGGGCAGAGGACAAGGACGTTGCCCCAGGGCCGTCCTGCATCGAGGCCGCGGGAGGCTGAGATACTTCAATTGGCGGTACTTGCCCTGATTTCTCTTGCCGGCTCACTGATCGCCTCCTTGTCGTAAGACTTGATGCAAACCAGCGAAAGCCTAAATGAATCCCTATTGAGTTTCCCGATAAGCTGAATCCGGCGACTTCGCCACGACCTGAGAGCTGCTACCGGGTGATGACCAGTTATTCGGGCATCTCCACAGCCTTAGCTAAGCCTTGTCTCATCCTCAACAGCAACGAAGCAGGCATGATGGCCGTCAACATACCTTGGGAAGCAGGCCTTTCACGTCCCGTTTCAAGGATACCGCTCCGGAGGGATGAGGGTCAACAATGATTTTCGCGGTCGGTTTCAAGCCCGGAGCGGGCTGATGAGGCCGAACAGGGAGATCGTCAGAACTTCCTGACTATGCCGTTTGGTGACCGGCCGCGATACGGCACCCTGACCGTTACCGCAAAGACCCGCGCTGCACGAGAGTTGCGGTTCACTAAGCGGCCTAGGTGATTATCAAGACCCAGCGGAAGATCATCGGTCGGACTCTATCTCCAAACCGTGCCGATGGCATTTGCACAAGAGTTCTGGTGCCATTCGTTAGGCAGGGTGCCTTCCGGGGCAGCAAGGAGCTTTGATACGTGCGCCGCCGTGCTGCCGAAGAGCCAGTTCCAGTCTGTCGGATCTATCGCAGTGGCCTTCCCGACGAGACTTCCAATATCGAACGTCCTAGACCACGCAAGACCTATGGCAAACCCTCTCCTGAGCCTATCCGACTTCTTTCAGACTTGTCCCGGCCTAGCATTGCCGCTCTAGGCACACTGAACTCTACTTTTTTCTTGTACAGCCCATGATCCGAGTAAAGCGTTGCGAAAAACTCTCTCAACACGAATAGTAGCTCGCAGAGGTCGTCAATCTCAGCATCGGAGAGATTATCCACAAAATACAGTCTTTCATCCTCTAATGCTGTCAGATCTTGAAACAACGTGACCTGCACGCCTTTGGCTTCATGATACTCCTCCCAGAATTTGGACCCTGGAAGTAGGGCGCACCATTGAAAAAACATCCCTATCCCGTATGAGGCGACCAGGCCGGAGAAGAACTTGACCATTTCTTTACAGTCATCGAGGGTTTGCCTAGGAAAACACAAGATCGCGGAAAAGGTCGCTTTATGCGCTATCCCATTTCGATATAGTATTTGCGCGGTCCGTATCAGCATATCTTTTGTTACGGGTTTGCCTATTCTTCTTAAGGTCTTGTTGTCGCAAGACTCCGCCCCGATTAGAAGGCTATTGCAGAATGGCGCAAAGTACTGGACCATTCGTGGTTCTCGTACTATGTCCACAGCACGGGCATCAAAACTCAGTTCAACATCCCCGCACCTCTTGTCCAGGAGTTTCATGATGTCGATAACTCTTCGTGCGTCTGTAGTAAAGCAGTCATCGACAATGCAAAAGGAGCGATCCTTCCGGGTGGATTGAGACAAGGGCAACATTTTCACCATCTTATCGACAAATGGGCCGGGATCTATGGGGCGCCACGTTTTGTGATGAGGGCTGGCACAAAAGGCGCAGTGCGATTTGCAGCCGCGAGAGGATTCTATCGACAGTGAAGCGTACACTCCCTTTGGCAGATCTTCAAAGGCTGGTATAGGTAACTGATTCAGTTGAGGAGTTTGTAGAAATGGCGCAAGCGTATTGCGGATAGCTCGCCCGTCACCGCCCCTGTAGATGAGCCCAGGGACTTCTCGAACCTCCTGCTTCGTAATCAGCGCCGATACAAGGTTCGGCAGACCAACTTCTCCCTCTCCTGCTATGGCATAGTCAATGCCAGGGTTGCGCATGATCTGTTCGTTCAGAATAGAGGCATGTATACCTCCAATTACAACTATGGCGTCCTTCCTTATCCCCTTAACCTTCTTTAGAATTATGCAAGCAGTAGAATAACTGAATGAAGTTACCGAGAAGCAGATGGCATCAAAGCCGGACAGATCTTTTGCAATCACGTCAAAATCAATAAATTGATCCGCCGGGACGTCGTATATTGTCACCGGATACTTCTTTCTCTTCAAAATTGCTGTCAATAAGTAGGGAGCTACATGGGGATTGGATTTCAACCCATCCATGTACGCAGGCACGTATTTGCCGTCGACCTCTCTGACAACCGGTGTAACCACGAACGCGATATTCATGTTGGCCGCCCTTTCCTTATTCCTGGAAGCCATGATGAATACAGGAGATACCTTGGCGCATGTCCGGGAATGTCCACCCAAAACGGATCCAATCCACGAAGCGACGCTCGATATGGATCTACTAGCAGACAAGCATATTGCAGGCAGCGACTACAAACTCCTTCACTCGGCACAATGCAACCTTCCCGAGCGTTCGTTCCGTGGCCAACAAACAGCCGCCATGAGCATCTCACGCTTCGGAGAGCTCATTGTCATTGGCACAAACCGGTTTGCGTTCATTTTGAGTGAGAGCACTCCGACGCGACGGGACCGGCCGAATTGCGCCTCCACGAGCAAACGGCAGCGCTTTGCAACGTGCGATGTCCGACCCACTTCAAATTCGAAGGCACAGCACGCTAAGTGTCACTCAGTGTAAAGGACCGTCACTCGCTGTATAGACCGCGACGACCACAATCGCAGCGCCCGGTCCAACCTTGGCATCTTCTTCGGTCAGTGAAGCGAAGGGCTTGGACATGGTTTCCTGGATCTTCTTCGCCGTTTCAGGTGATAGCTCCATCCCCATTTTCTTTAGGTGGTCGACGGGATTCTTCTTGAAATCCTGTAAGTACCCAGGATCATCGATCAATCTATTTACAAATCGTTTCACCTCATCTTTGTCGATGTCATACGATACCTTTTCGTCTACACCGGGAAGAAGAATCTGCCCCTTGGTCTTCTCCATCTTAAGCCCCCCTTTGCTGAGTAGACATGGCTATAAGGCTCTCAATGATTTGAGAACCGTCGTGGCGCATTCAATGGAATTAGTCCCGTCGTTGCAGCAGGAACTGCATTCATTGCCTTCGCTCGGGCACCAACCGGTAGTCCGAATGGTGCACAGTTAGTCAGCATTCTATACGTCGCCGCCGGCCCACCAGGAATCACCTTCTCACATTGGAGTCTTCAGGGGTTTCGCCGCAAGGTAAAGGTTGTTGATCATTACCTGCGGGTGACACCGGATGCACGCGGCCATCTGGTATTGTTGCTGACGATGACAGGCCACGCACGTCTGCATGGGATGCATCCCGGATTCTCCAAGCAAAGTCCCGTGAGCCAGGTCTTGGTGACATTGGAAACACTGCAAATTGTGAGCTAGGTGAGCCCTGTGGTTGACCTCGTGGCCCGCATTCTTGACTCTGATGTCGCTTACCTTATGACATTCAATGCAGCCTTCCGTATAGACCTTGCCTCTGAGGATCGCGCCTCCGTGGCCTCCAGTCAGACGTACAAAGACGTACCGTGCTCCATTGAGGTGAGCCTTGAATTCTCCGATGAGCCCCGGCTCTGAATGGCAGTCTATGCAATCCGCTTTTGCATGGATAGATCGGGCATGGGTCGATCTTTCCCAGCCCACGTATCGCGTTTGCATGATCTTGCAGCTCGCGCAAAAGCTGGACTGCTTCGAATAGACTGCCATACCGCCGAGGGTAACCGCACCAATGAATATCAAGACTCCGGCGATGATGACAACCGTGAAAGTTCGTGCCAATGCCATGAGTTACTCCCTCTCATTGGGGCGACGCGCCTACGGCACTCACCTTGAGCAAGAGCTTCTTCCCGTCATCCAGAGCCTTTTGAAGGTCTTCCGGTTTCTGCTTGCGGTGGGAGTGGCAATGGTTACATGAGTTGGGCTGTTTGCCGGGATCACCGCCTCCGAGTTCCATCGTCACTTTCGGAGGGATGGTCCTGAACTGGTGTGACCGCTCGTCGCCTCGAGTCGCGCTTTGACCTGTGGGCGGCATATGACAGCCGATGCAATCCCCATGCTGAGGCGCGCCCGCAATCGGAGCATGGCCTCGGATAGGATCGGTGCTCACGTTCCCGTGGCAACTCAAGCACAGGTTGTTGGGATTCATGGTGGTGGCGAACTTGGTTCGCGCTTCATGCACGGTGTGGCACGTGGCGCATCCGATACCTGCCTTGGCGTGCTGGCTTTCTTTCCATTCAGGATACTGCTGCCGATGCTGCTTCACATGACCGCTGGGCCACCATGCGGATTTGTCGGATTTGTCCACGATACGGAAGTGCTGCGGTCCGAGAAAGTCACCCACATTGAACCCGACGGGGAAGTCCCATTTCTTATCAGGGCTCTTGCCGCGAGTATGGCATTGGCCGCAGACATCTGAAGCGGCACGGAACGGAAGGGTCGCAGGATTCACGATGGTCTTGAACTTGTCTTCGAGCCTCGCATCAATGTGGTTGCCGGCCGGTCCGTGGCAGGCTTCGCAACCAACGCTCAGTTCGCTCCAAGTGAGCTTGTCTTTGTCAAATCCAACCACGTGACAGTAACCGCAACTTTGCCGCCAGTCCACTTTCTCCCACTTATCGGGATTGTAAGGCGACCAATTCTCTGTCTCGAAATTCCACTGCGCAACTCGAATTCTCCAATCCTTGTCTACGTAACGCTGTTTCCACTGGATGCCGTGGGTGAGAACCACTTCCGGCTTCTTGAAATCCACCAGAGGATTCGGATCCACGAAGTCGCCCTGAATTGCCTTGGGGCTCTTCTTCGCATCCTGCATGACTTTCGAGTGCAGGGTGTTTCTGAATGTCACTGAGATGCGGCTGTGGCATTCCGCGCATTTGTCCGAGCCCACGTACTTGGCGGGCCCCATCTGGGAAAGAGGTTTTCCTCGGTCGCAGGCTGCGAGCCACAAGGCAGCCAACATGCAGAGAAGGAAGGAACCCGCAGTCTTGAGTAATTTTCTTTCCATTTTTTCCATTACTCCTCTCTTGCTGAATCAGATTTCAAAGGAATCAATCGCCGCTTCAGCAATCCCGACATCCATAGACTTAACGCCGCGGCGCCTGATCCGTTGCTTCGCACATTTCCATTAACACAATCCCGGCATCCGCTCCGTACAGCCACAGAGCAGCCTTCCAGCTACCTTTCAACTCCCACGTCGTTCGATAGTAGCCTCGACCGCGCCTGATCCACTCATACCGCTCCTGAGGAACGGGGGAATCCATCACCACATCCAGCCCAGGGGATTGGAAGGTGCTGATAAGCCGCTGCTTTTCTCTTTCAAAAAGCTTGACTAAGCTCTCCGCGGTCGCCTCGTAAGGAGGGGTTTGGAAAAAGATCACTATCTTGCGTAACCGCGCGTCGACAAATGCGAGGCGGACCTGGTTTACCGCCTCCAATGGTTCAGGCGTTGCCGGCGCACTGAATTCATAATCGCCTTTATCTGTGAGCTCAATGCTACCTTTCTGAAAAAGAGCGCGAGTTTCGTCGAGGCTCATGCCCAGACGCAGGCCATGCATGGATGGGTCAGTCGCGCCTGCAGAGAGCGAATTCCCCACGAGCAATAAGCAGCAAATGAAGAACAGAAAAAAGGATGTTGGTCTCGGACTACCAAATCGGCAGACAAGCGACAGGCGGGTAATAGAGGTCATCGCCTGTGAACTCCGAAAGATTCCTAATGCAGGTTAAACGTTCCGAATCGTTGAAATAAGCCGCACTAATTCAGCGTCGCCCTTTCTCGGGCCCCCAGTTCATTTGTTTGTTGCTAGATCGCGTTCAGTATCAAAACAGCCCATAACACTTTCGCCCCTAAGGGCTCGCCCACATCATCTACCGCATTTTAATTACAGCAAGTTCAATCCGCCTAATTCAGGTTACCATTCCGTCCAGTTCGCCGTCAAGGTGTTTGTCGAGAACTGGAGCAAATCAGGAAACAGCCCATTGTGATACGGGTGAACAGGCAGAGCTATGGGTTGTCACTTCTTCGGCAAGGATTGAGCGAACTTCAGTCCCCTATCGAGCCATTGTTTGTAGTCTGCACGCTTGGTAAGCTGCGTTTTGGAGACCATGACCCAGCCCTTCATGGCGCGGCCGGTGATATCAAAGGCTCGAGCCTGGCCGGATTTGATGCAGTCTGTGGCTTCGCGCTCCGACCCAAGGCGAACGATAATGTTGTCCTTGTAAATGCCGAACGCCATGTTCCCGCCGTGTAGGTAACACACGCCCCCGAACATGCGCTTGGAGGTAAGCCCGGGGGTTTTTGCGTAGATCGCTTCAATCTCTTTCTCGATCTCTCTGTCATACGCCACTGGAGTCTCTCCTCAAGTCTCGAACCTATACCGAGTATTGCACCGCTCACTGACAGCTGTCCGCTAAGGACATTTCCTCGAGAACCCTATGATTGGAGCCACGTAGGGGCGCAATTCATTGCGCCCGATACCAGGGCGTGATGAATCACGCCCCTACGCCTGATCCCGTGGCTCGTGAGCACGGCAACCTTACCTGGGATTTCCCGCGTGAGGACTATGCTCAAAGGGCTCCCGTTATTTTGGCACACACGACAATTGTTTTCCAACGCCTTGTCGCGCTTGGCTTTCACAATCATCCTACCACGAAGCGCGCCGTACTCCCCGAGCGACTTTGCTCGACTTCGAGCCTAACGTTAATCTGCTCCTTGAGTTCCGGGACGTGCGAAATAATTCCCACCAGACGGCCGCTCTGCTGGAGATCGACCAGGCACCGGTACGCGAGCTCGAGTGCTTCAGGGTCCAGGCTCCCAAAGCCCTCGTCGATAAAGATGGTGTCTAGCTGTATTCCGCCTGAGTAGGATTGGACCACATCGGCAAGCCCAAGAGCGAGGGCCAAGGAAGCCAGAAAGCTCTCGCCGCCCGAAAGCGTGGACACGGGCCGCGAAGTGCCGGTGTATTCATCGATGACTTCCAGGTCCAGCCCGCCCGCGGTGCGACGATCCGCGTGTTCTTCCACACGTCTGAGCAGGAACCGTCCTGCGCTCATACGCTTGAGCCGATCCGAGGCAGCGGCGAGCACATCCTCGAGCAGCGTGGCCAGCACGTATCTCTGAAACGTGATTCGATCTCTATTTTCGCCATTGGCAACTTCTGCAATGCGGCCCACGATGGAGTACTCTGCTTCCAGGGCTGCCTGTTTCTTGGCAGCCGCTTCGTACGCTTCACACGCTTTGCGCAGGGTTGCGATCTCCTTTTCCAGAGCTCCTTGCTCACGGACGATCCGGTCACGATCATTACGTTTCTGCTTGGCGTCGGCTTCGAGTTGTTCCAGGTCAGGCGCCTCGGTATCCGACGCTGCCTGCTCAGCCCGCTCCAGCCGATTGCGCGCCGCGGCCGTTGACTCATCGAATGTCTTGATCGACCTTTCGATCTCCTCGATCCGGTCGTCGGACAGCCTTGCCTTGTTGAAGGCGGCTTCATCGGGGAATCCAGCTTCACGCAAGCGCCTGGTGAACTCCTCCCGTTCGGCGAATAACCGTCGACCGGCTTCCAGGGCGGCTGTCTGAGCAGCATCCAACTCGGCACGCGAGGCCGAGACGGTTTCATTTGCGGTCGCGTTTGCTTGCCGTGCCTGGTCCAGCGCACCTTGCAGCCGTGTCACAGTAATCTTGGCATCATGAGTGGCCTTTTCCAGAGCGTCTCGCGCACGCAACTGTTCGGGCACTCGACTGCGACGCTCCTCCGCTAGCGCCTGGACTCGCCCGAGACGATCTCGCGCTTGCCCGAGAGCCTTCTCCAGTTCAGGGCGTTGCTCGCGTACTGAACTCAGAGCCAGTTCCGCGGCACGAACCTCTTCCTTGAGGCGCTCCGCTTCCTTGGATGCTTTCCGGCTGAGTTCAAGTTCCTTCGCGCGAGCATCTCTCTCAGTCTCAATCTCTTCTCGCGATCGGGCGCTCCACTCGGCCATACTTTGCTCGATCGCCCGAGTTGTTGCCGCGACCTCCGAGAGGCTCTTTTCCAGATCGTTTTTCTTGCGCTCAAGAGTCAGGCGCTTTTCGGCAAGCCGGTCTCGTTCAGCCTTTTTCGCCTTGAGCTGCTCTTGGTCCGGGAGATCTTGCTCGGAAATCGCAGGAGCAGGATGGTCTAGCGAGCCGCACACAGGGCATGGTTCGCCTGGAGCCAATCCCTTTGCGAGAATCGCAGCCTGCCCACGGAACCAGCCATCTTCGAGCGCGGCGTGCTCTGCGTCAGTCCGTCCCAGGCTATCGAGGATTTCTGACAGCTCCTTCTGAGCAATGCCAAGTCGCTTAGTCACGCTCAGTTTACTCTTGGTTAGTTCATCCAGTTTCAGGCGGTCTTCAAGAACTCTTACTACCTCTTTCGCCCTTGCCTGGGCCAGCTCTACCTGCGAAGCTGCTTTCTCAGCTTCATGGAGCGCCTGGCGGGTCTCGTCGAGCCGGCCCACGGCCTCCTCGTGGTTCTTGTTCGCAAGCAGGAGCTGCGCATCGCGTTCTTTGAATTCCCGGGTGGCTACCACGAGTTCGGACTCAGCTGTTTCCAGCTCGTTCATGCGACCTGCGAGCTCATCTAATCGAGTCAGTTCGATGTGCGCGTTCTGGCGCTCCGGTTCGCGGTCTTGTTCGATCCTGAAGGCTTGGGCCGCGTGAGCCTGGGTTTCTGTGGCGACCTTGAGGCGTGCTCGAGCCTTTTCGCATTTCTTCTCTGCGTCCCTCGACTCTTTTTCCCTCTTTGTCAGGGAGAGAGCGGCCGCGGAAAGTGTTGCGGCCTTGCGTGCCTGGCCCAGAACGGACCGTTCGGCATCGAAGTGCTTCCCCTGCTCTTCGAGGCCCTTCAAGGCAGCTCGTGCCAGCCCAATTTCTTTGAGCTTCTCCGCAACTTTCTTGGATTGTTCGAGTCGCTCTCGTGCCTCCTTATCCAAACGCTGGGCCAGCTCCACCTTTGCGCGAAGCTCTTTTATTTCAGTCGCCTTGGTCCCCGCCCTTTCCAGGAGCAGCTCGCCTGATTCCGCCTCTGATTGTTCAAGTATCGCCTGTTGCCGCCTTCGGAGCTCCTGCGCTTCGTCTGCCAGTGTCTTGGCCGCGGTCTTCAGCGCTTCCTCCACGCTTCGATAGAACCCAGTCTGAAAAAGGACTTCCAGTATGGCCTGCCGCGTGCCCGATCCCGCAGTGAGGAGCTCCCGGAAACGCCCCTGCGGTATCATCATCACCTGGCGAAACTGATCTTTGCTGAACCCGACCAGGCCTTCCACGAAATCGGTAACTCGGGACCACCCGGACTCGACCGGATCGAGTTTCGGGCCGTCGTCGGATTCCCGCACCTTCCACAGATGCGCGTCAGGCTTCACACGGACAAAGCCGGAGCCTCTTTTCTTCGGAACCTCCTGTTCCGGCTTGCGCTGGATGCGATATTCCTGGCCGGCAAGACGAAAGTCAAAGATCACCTCGGTTGCGTCAGACGGCGATGCATGATCCGATCGCAGATGCCGCACCGCACGATCTCCGCCCGAGGATTCCCCGTAAAGTGCGAAGCAAATTGCATCCAGGATGGTTGACTTGCCCGATCCTGTGGGCCCGTGAATGAGAAAGAGACTTCGGCCGTCAATTTCAGAGAAATCGAGCACTTGGCCGCTTGCATACGGGCCGAAAGCCTTCATCTCCAGTCGGACCGGCCGCATTATGAGACCTCCCGCTCCTTGCGACGCAGCTCTTCCACGACAGCCTGATACGCGGCCTTCTGATCCGTAGTCAGATGGTCACCCGTAACTTCCCTGAAAAACCCCCCAAAAAGGTCCAGATCGTTCATTCGGCGATGATCCTGCCTGTTGGCTGATTTTTCACCGTGTGCGGTCAGATGAGGGCGCTCCACGCCGAGCACGTTGGGGAAAACCAGTCTCAGCTTGCCCATAAGATCCAAGATCGGATGGGTATCCAGCAGGGTTACCATGAGGTAGTCTTCGCGATTTCCATAGAGATCGGGATTGTTGAGGAGTTGATCCAAATAGCCCTCGATGCGTCGCACGTCACGCCTCGGTGTTAAGGCCACGCTTTCAATCGTGCATTTTCCTGATTCGTCGATCTCTACCAGACTCACGGTCCGGGGTTTATCTCCGTCTGCAAAGGAATACTTCAGAAGCGACCCCGCGTAACGAACGCTCTCCCGACCCGCGGCCTGAGGCCGGTGCAGGTGCCCCAGAGCAACGTAGTTGAAGTCCTCGAAAAGGTCCGCACTGACTCGATCCGCTCCTCCCACTGACAGAGGTCGCTCTGACTCGCTCTCCTCGCCTCCCGCGACGAATGCATGTGCGACCAGCACGGATCGCTCGCCCTGAGGATGAGCGGATCGCACCTGACTCAGGTACGCAGTCATCACTGCCTGATGATCGCGCCCCTGCTCCAGCGCCAACGCGTTCTCCACTACCGCGGGCTCCGCGTACGGGATCGCGTAGAAACGCACCAGACCTGCCTTGTCCTGGAGCGCCACGCATTCTGCGTCGGGGCCGGGTGCGCCGAAAATGTGCAGATCCTCGGCGGCCATCACTTTGGAGCCGAAGCCCAGCCGGTCGGGACTGTCGTGGTTGCCCGCGATCATGATTACCGGAATTCGCAGGTCAAGAATGAATCGCGAGAGGACGTAGTCCAGGAGGCGCACCGCATCCGGCGGAGGAACCGCTCTATCGTAGATATCTCCCGAGACAATTGTCTCGGGA
>JBMOME010000141.1:0-12503 GCA_049323095.1 Thermodesulfobacteriota bacterium | reverse complement strand
CCGCACGTCCGGTTCGGAGGGGGGAGCGGCCGGGAAACTGGCTGTTCCTACCCCTATCCCTCGCATCGTAGCACGATATTCCAAGTTCCAGGACTTTTGAGACAGCCTTCTCGAAGCGCCCCTACCGGATCACAACTGGATACAGAGGTTTTGCAGCTAGTCCCAATTCTGGGCGCTTAGAACCTTATGCGCAATCCGCTGGCCTTGGGCCCAGCCGGCTGCGTACGAACCTCGTCCACCGCTATCTTGTCCCCCTCTCGCAGCGCATCGGATATGATCTGCGTCCTCTCCAGGCCCACGACCCCGGTCTTAACCGTCACGGGATAGATCTTATTGCCCTTTTCGACTTTCCAGCATCTTTTCTCGCCTTCCTTGAGCGGTGGAAGCGTGGGAGCTCCCGCTGCCCGTAAAGAAGTCGCGGACGGAGAAAACCGACATGCCTGCTCCGGAATCATGAGGGCTTCTTGAGCCTCCTCAAGCAGTATTCGGATGTTCGCGGTCATTCCGGGGCGAAGTTTAAGCTCGCGATTATCCACTTTGAGGACCACAATGTAGGTCACCACATTCTGCTCAATTTTCGGGTCATTACGGATTTGGGTGACTTCTGCGTCAAAGGGCTCTTCGGGGAAGGCAGGAACCGTGAATGAGCCCTTCTGTCTTACCCTCACACGTCCGATGTCCGACTCATCAACGTTTGCATGGACCTCCATGAGGGTGAGGTCCTCCGCGATGGTGAAGAGCACCGGGGCCTGAAAGGTAGCAGCCACTGTCTGCCCTTCATCCACGCTGCGCGCGGTGACTACGCCGTCTACAGGAGCCTCGATACGGGTGTACTTGAGCTGCAACTCTGCTTCAGTAAGCCTGGCTTCCATCTGAACGACGCGAGCCCTTTCCACGTCCACCTGTGCAACGGCCCCGTCGGCTCGCGCTCTGGTCTGATCGATCTCGCTCTCGGATATGGATTGCTTCTCGAACAGCATCTCCTTACGCCTCAAGGTCCGCAGCTCATCCTGGCTTGTGACCTCGGCTCTGTGCAGTGCTGCCTTCGCCGCTTCCAGATCCGCCCGCGCCTGGGCTGCCTTGGCATCGTAGATTGCCGGATCGATCAAAGCGATCAATTGCCCTTTTTCCACCTTGGACTCGAAGTCCGCGTACAGCTTCTTGATCGTTCCCGATACCTGGCTCCCCACCAGCACCTGGTTGAGCGGAGTAAGCGAGCCGGTACACATGACTTCCGACCGCAGCGTGCCCCGCTCCACCGGCACGGTCACATATTTGAACTTGGTTTCTTCCGGCGCGCTCCTCCCTAACACCATATAAAGGGAGATGGTGACCGCGACCGCTACACCTACTAGTGCGAGCCTTTTCAACTACCTTTCCCCGCAGAATTCCGCCACCGAGATCTTTCCGCTATTTCGTGTTCAAACAGCTCGAAGGACCCTCCCGTCGCCTAATGGAGCTCCTGAATGGCGACCACGCTAAAGTTACCGTGAAGTCACTGGCCAGTCTTTATGGCTGACACTAGGCTTTCAATATCCTTCCACAGTTTGCGAAATGACCGAGATTTCGCGAGACAAACCTCAAGATCCATTTTGTCGGCCAACGCTGCTTGGTCATCGGCCGGCAGATACCGGCGGTTGCCGACCATGTTGTCGGACAGGCGTCCCTTTGCGCCTCGAATGCTCTCCGGATTGTCAGGAGACACCGCATCATCAGCTATACCACGCACTCCTCTCAAGGACTCCTTTGCAGCAAGGAACCAGGCTTCAAATTCAAGGTGTGCGAGCACAACCACTACCGGAAGGTGCGTCGCCTTCTCTGCGCGCTGCCGTAGTTGGGCAGCTACGCCTACTGGGCAGTAATCGGGGTCGGTATCAAGTAGCAATAATATACCTTGCGCGTTTTCCCTCTTGCGACAGGCTTGCGTGATCTTACGTTCTAACGCATGTTCCCTAACGATCTGGTTTCTCTTGGCCAGCAGTGGCTTAGCCACATGGATATCGAATACTCCCATCCTTTCAAGAATGCGTCGGAGCAAGACCGGCACGGCTGTTACCTCTCCATGCCCTTCGACTATGGGGACAATACACGGATTCATGGTTCCGGCAGATCCTCGGGGAAAGCGGGCCCAAATAGGTCTACGTCACCCGCGCTTTTTTCGGCCGCTTCCTCGTCAGCGTCGAGTTCCCCTGTCCTAAGTAGCTCGCCTGGCGAATACAAACGCTCGCGAATTGCCTGTCGGTCAACTCCCGATACGGGGGCCAATCGCGTTTGCCCCTGATGCCAATTCACAACCCTTATCTGGTGGTCCTTCAGGTCCTTGAAGTCAAGGATGTCGGGGCTGTGAGTCGTGATCAATATTTGTCTATCTTGAGACGCGTCTATCAAGACCTCCATGATCATCTCAGCGAGAGCTGGATGGACGGTAATCTCGGGCTCCTCGATTCCCACCACAGAGACGGGGCCGTACTGATATACCGCCAGGAGAATCCCCAAGACCCTAAGCGTCCCGTCAGACATACTCAGTGCCCGAAAAGGCCGGCTGGTCTGGTCTCCCAATCGCTGCTGGAACCACAGCGTCTCCTTGGTGGAGAATTCAGGGCCGCTCTCTATAGATTCCAAACCTGGGGCTACCATAGAGAGAAGTCGGACCACTCTGTCCCGCATCTCTGATGCCCGCTGCCCATACCAATTCAAGTTTTTCAGCACGGCGGCGGCGTTACTACCATCGCGCCTGAGGTGATACCCGGGATCAGGCTCTTGAGGGGATCTCAAAGCGTCTGGCACGATGGAGTAAAACCTCATGGTCGCCAAGAAGTCATAAACAGGCCTGAACGTGTCCGTTGCTGAAGCCACCGGAAGTGCCAGACGGTCATAGAGCAAGGCAGGAACAATGCCCGGGATCTCTTTAGTGAATTTACCGTTCCTCGTTTCGTACCGCTCACTGTTACCCCTCCCGTTTTCCACAACGCATCTCTCACGAGCGATCACAAAAACGCCTGGCTGGAAGGCAGCCATCTCAAACGAATAATCGGCCCGGAGCACCGGAGACAAGTCGGCTACCACACGGAATCCCATTCTGGGGGCCTCTAAAGTGCTTCGATCCAAATATGCCTGCCAGCCTTCCGGCGGCTGTTCGCTTGGAATAGGAATGGCTTCCTTTTCGGTCGGCTGAGCGATAACGGAAAGAATCCCGGCCCTCCGCTTGAGTGCAATCTCCGGTGGTTCCACTATGCATTCCTGAATGAAGGCCATAGCATCAAAGAGGTTGCTTTTCCCGGACCCGTTTGGTCCCACGAACAACGTAAATGGCTCAAGGCGAACCGATATCGACTGCAAACTCTTATAGTTCTTTACTTGGAGCAAACTTATACGAGGCACCATGATTTGGAATCTCCTGGCCGAAGGTTTTTTTACCTAGCCCCCAGCGACAAGTCGCGAACCTGGAAGATTATGACCACGCCATTCCTCAGTTCCGTTCATCTCCTTCAATTCTACCATCTCTAATGAGGATTCTGCGATTGGTGAGGCCGGCCACTTCAGGGTCGTGGGTCACCAGCACAAAGGTGATACCCTGCTCTGTGTTCAGCTTTCGGAAAACTTCCATGATTTCGGCGCTGGTGTGCGTATCGAGGTTTCCCGTCGGCTCGTCCGCCAGAATCAGCTCGGGACTGTTGACAAGCGCCCTCGCGATGGCAGCACGCTGCTGCTGGCCACCGGAGAGCTCCGTAGGCAGATGATGAGAGCGGTCGGCGAGCCCCACGAGTTGCAAGGCATTCAGGGCCAGCTCTTTGCGGCGTTTGGTTTGAAGTCCGCTGTAGATCAGGGGCAGCTCCACATTTCTCGTTGCGTCCATGCGGGGCAAGAGATTGAACCCCTGAAAGACGAAGCCCATCTTCTTGTTCCTCAAGTCTGCCTGCCGGTCTCTATCCAACTTGGAAACATCTTCGCCGTCCAGCAAGTAAGCCCCGGACGTGGGCACATCCAAGCAGCCCATGATATTCATCAGGGTTGATTTGCCGGAACCGGAGGGTCCCATGATTGCAAGGAACTCCCCGGTTTCCACGGTGAGATTAATTTCGTTCAGCGCATGGACTTCCACTGTGCCGGATTTGTAGGTCTTGGTCACAGTGTCCATCACGATGAGGCTCACTTCCGAGTATGCTCCTTGGATTCGGTTTCTGTGAGTGTGAAAGGTTTTGTGCGTGGCCGACGGTGCATCGTCCACTCTACGCGCAATCGTTCATCAAGTGGCCGATTATAGAAGACTCTCACTGCTCCGTAAGCCTACTCCTTGGGTATCTTCGTTTCCAGAGCGGCTTTGAGCTTTTCTTTGAGTTCAGTGAGGTCCGAGCTTTTCACCACGTAGTAATCGGCCGCAACAGCCTTCAAATCCACTTTGAAACTGGAGTAAGCTGAATTGAGGATCACCGGAAGATCGTAGTGCTTCTTGCGGATTTGTTGCAAGAGGTCCAGCCCGTTATATTCCTTCATCTTGATGTCGAGGACCAAGCAATCCGGTTGTTCGCGCTCGACTACTTCCAAGAGCTCCTTCCCGTCAGCAAGGGTGATTACCTGATATCCTTCGTCTTCCAGTTCCATTGAGTAGAGCATCCGGATTCCTTCTTCGTCGTCTACTATCAGTATCTTTGCCATGCCAGGCTCCTTTGGCTTTGCTCTGACGGATTCCGGGCGTCAATCGGCGGCCCAACGTTCCAGCAGGTAAGGTTTGCACTTCTCGAACTGGAGGCATTGATCCTCGATGAGTTCCTCCACCTGTTGGGTATTCATGGGTTCAGTCTCTAAGACGAATGAAAGCGTCCTCCCGTGATAGAGCGGAACGAGCCCTTGGATGAGATCTTCTCGGGGCGCTACCTGCTTCTTGTACGCGCAGGCGAAATCATACAAGACCTTGGCCCACAATACCGGCGGGAACTCAAACGCTTCACGCGGCAGGCCCGCGACCTCCTCGAGTTTGTCAAAAGTCGCGGGGGGCATGAACGACCTGTAGAAGTCCCAGCGGCCTTCCACCCCTGTAGAGAACTTCTCCCAGAGCCCCTGGACATTGACGTCCACCGTGGGAGGAATCTCCATTTCTCCCAGACCGAAGCCGAAAACAGCGGTCGGTCGGCTCCACTTGACAACCTTCCAGAATTCCTCGTATGCGCACATGAGATCGAAGATGGTCCCTACGACCTGGGCAAAGGTGGGACCTAGATCCGGGGCAGGGCCCTTGGGCATTTGGACCTTGGGCTTGCCCATGAAAGATTGAATGATCGGGGCGTGACTGCGCATAGCCACTGTCGTCATCCAGATGTCGATCCCATACTGGCCCACGTCGTCCGTCCAATCTTCCGTCTCATTGAAGATACGAACCATCTTGCCCGAGAACCCGAAATCTCCGCCAATTGGTTGGCGCACGCGGCGTCCATACAAAGCCCGAGTGAGAGGATAGGCTATGTTTGTGGCGATTGTGCCCTCGTACTTGTGCCGAACGTACAGAGGGGACACGTAATCAAATTCCTCCAGGAGCGGTTCGGCGAGGTTCCGTATCCACTGCGGGGTGACGCTGGCCAGGTCCGCATCCACCACAACAACGGCACTGGCGGATAATTCCACGGCTTTTGCAAAAAGATTCCTGAGGTTGTTCCCTTTTCCTCGAACATCGGGCGGAGTGGAGACATATATCTTGGGGTTCGCGGTTGCGGTCTGCATGAACACGCGGCGGGTGTCATCCGGGGAATTATTGTCGCAATTGATTATGACGCAAGAGCGGTCTTTGAAATATTTGCTCAGGCCCTTGTCGGCCTGCTCGGTGGGAAACGCGATGCAGTCCGCCTCATTATAGGAAGGTATGCCGACCACAATGTCTGCTTGAGTTATATTTTCCGGGTTCTCTTCAACACTCTTCATGCCCAAGCCCTCGCCCGTAAAGGATGCGAAAATCAAGTTATCACTCGCTCAGACTACCACAGGTCGCCCTCGGATCAAAGCCTTACGGGAAGCGTCTTATGCCAACTCCCATAGCTAAAGAGCTACAACGAATCATGAAAGTCCTCGGCTTCGGCGAGCACTCCGTGGCTTCGCCTCGGAGATCGGCAGCAAGAGCGCATCGTTGCGCAATAACTTGGAGGGGAGACTCATCTCCCCTCCAAACCACCCCATACGTAGACCCGAACAGGGGTGCTTCATGCCGTCGACTTTCATGGGAATGCGTGGCCAAACGATGAAGAGTCATCTGAATCAGACACGGACCTGCCAAAGCTCAGGTCCGTGGCACCCCCGGGCCGATATTGATTGGATGCTGGGTGCCACTGACCTGGGCACCAGGTCAGTGCTGCCTTGGTTACAACTTCACCTTCACCTTCTGAAAGCGAACCGGGATTAAACCTCAACGCGGATGAACGAGTTCTCGTACGAGAAGTCTGGAGCTTGCTGAGCTCCGCCTCCAACACGGTTCGCTCAAAAGATTGAATGGAGATCGGAAATGCTGGTATATGCATGTTCCGGCGCGCAGGTCATTGCATCCGGGCACGGACGAGTCGTGTAACGCGCGGGAGACGTCCCTGGCACCGAAGTATCAGGGGAAGAAATCAGTTGATGGCGAGAGCCAAATGCATCTAACCTGTCATTGCGAGGACCCCGGACGTGATCCGGGGGACGAAGCAATCCCCTCTTCTAAAGGTTGGGAGATTGCTTCGCTGCGCTCGCAATGACACTCTTCCCCACGCGTAATTGAACGATTACGTCTGAGGCGCATTTTCATGTTCCCTTGCGACCGATAGATCATGGCTGTTCGCGTCAAACACCAGAGCATGTCCGGAGGAAACAACTCTTGGACCGGAACCTGCTGAAATCGATTGTGGAAGGAATTATCTTCTCGCACCCCGAACCGGTGAGTGCCCAGTCGCTATCGGAAGTGATCAAAGAGGTGTCACTGGCGACTATCGCGTCGGTGGTGGATGAACTGGAACAAGAATACCAGGAACGCGCCCGCGGGTTCTTGCTCTGCCGAGTTGCAGGAGGGTACCAGTTCCGATCCCTTCCCAGAATCGCTCCTTGGATCCTGGAGATGAAGAAGAGCAAGCCGTCTCGCCTCAGCCGAGCAGCGATGGAAACTCTTGCGATCATCGCATACAATCAGCCTGTCACGAGGAGCGAGATCGAACAGATTCGAGGAGTGGAAAGCTCAGCAATCTTGAGGAATCTCGTGGAAAGAGCCCTGGTTGAAGTAGTAGGCAAGAAGGACGTCCCCGGCAGGCCGCTTCTCTATGGAACCACGCGGCGGTTCCTGGAGGTGTTCGGCCTTAATGACCTCACCTCGCTCCCGCCTCTCCCCACGGACGAAATGCTCGACCAAGAGCTCGGCAGCCCAGCCCTTGAGAGGCCTGAGTAAGTCCCGCCGCTATTCGGGAGTCACTTTCATTCTGCCCACGCTGTAGTAAGTGAATCCATGCTGGGCCATCTTTTGCGGGTTGTATAGGTTTCGGCCGTCAAAGATGACCGGTTCCACGAGGATTTTCTTAATCTTTTCAAAATCAGGGTGGCGGAACTCGTTCCATTCCGTGACGATCACCAGCGCGTGCGCGCCTTCGAGGCACTCGTAATTTCCCGGGGCGAAATCGACAGAATCAGCGAGTATGCGGCCCGCGCTCTCCATTGCAACCGGATCGAACGCTCTGACTTTGGCTCCGTGGTCAAGGAGAACCTGTATCACGTCGAGCGACGGGGCTTCCCGCATGTCGTCGGTTCGCGGCTTAAAGCTCAGGCCCCATATGGCAAATTGCTTGCCCCGGAGCCCGTCTTCCCCATAGTGTCTCAGAATGGCTTCAATGAAGTGCTGCCGTTGGGTTCTATTGGTCTCCTGCACTGCCTCGACGACTTTCAGCTCAACCCCGTGCTCCCTGCCTGTACGCGCGAGGGCTTCCACGTCCTTGGGAAAACACGACCCGCCGTAACCAATGCCTGCGAAAAGGAACTGGGGGCCGATCCGAGGATCGGATCCTATGCCTCGGCGGACCATCTCGATGTCCGCGCCCACTTTCTCGCATAACCGCGAGAGTTCGTTGACGAAGGAGATCTTGGTCGCAAGCAGGCCGTTGGCCGCATACTTGGTCATCTCTGAGGAAACGATGTCCATCATCAAGATCGGATTGCCGGTGCGCACGAAAGGACTGTAAAGCTCCTTGAGGATCTCTCCGACCCTCACGTCATCTACACCGATAACTACCCGGTCGGGCTTCATGAAATCTTCGATCGCGTTGCCTTCTTTGAGAAATTCAGGGTTGGAAGCCACGTCGAAGGGATGCGTGGTTTCTTGGCTGATGATCTCCTTGATTTTGTGAGTAGTTCCCATGGGCACGGTGCTCTTGGTTACCACGATCTTGTAGCTCTGCATGGCCTTTCCTACGCTTCGAGCCACCGCAAACACCTGGCTTAGGTCTGCATGACCTCCTGCGTCAGGAGGGGTCCCCACTGAGATGAAATTGATCAGTGAATTGTGAATGGTATGTTCCAGGCTGGTGGTGAACACGAGCCTCTTTTCGGCCATGTTCCTGACCACCATCTGTTGGAGCCCGGGTTCGTAAATCGGCACCCTGCCGGCGGAGAGCATCTCTATCTTGGCTTCATCCACGTCCATCAGTATGACTTCGTTGCCCATCTCCGCGAAGCAGACGCCGGTCACGAGGCCCACATATCCGGTTCCTATGACGCCAACATGCATACGATCAACCTCTCAATGCAGCCGTTCTCGAAGAGCTGGTCTCATCTTCGTCCGCGCGCGTAAAGCGTTCATCCACAGATCACGCAGAGGACACAGATGTTACCCTCCTCCGCGCGTGTGGATTGTTCTTTATCTGTGAAATCTGCGACATCTGCGGATTCCTTCCTGCTTCGCGCGTACGGACCGCTTATTATGCCACAAATTCCTTGATAATTCAGCTCCGGATGAACTGCCGAGCGCAAGGGTTCAGTTACGTGCGGGACGGAAGCCCATCTTACCTGTCATTGCGAGGACCCCGGACGTGATCCGGGGGACGAAGCAATCCCTTCTTGTGCCAAGAGAGATTGCTTCGCTCCGCTCGCAATGACACTTTTCCCCGCTTAACTGAATGGTTTCGTGCCAAGCTTCTACGCATATCGTATTTGGCGGCTCTCCAGGTCTCGGATTTGGTCTCGAAGGCGCGCCGCCTTCTCGAATTCCAGGTCCCGCGCGGCAGCGAACATCTCTTTGGTAAGTTTTGCGATCAGTTTGGGAATGGCATCCAGAGGAACCTCCTTTTTCGGCTCCTCAGGTTCCAAATCCACCGTCACATAGTCCCGCTCCGCGAGCGAAGAGAGTATGTCATTGATATTCTTTCGTATCGTTACGGGAGTGATATCATGCTCCCGGTTAAAATCCGCCTGAAGTGCTCTTCGGCGGCCTGTTTCATCCACGGCCTTCCGGATGGATTCCGTGACATGATCCGCGAAGAGGAGAACCGTTCCGTCAACGTTGCGCGCAGCCCTTCCTGCGGTCTGTATCAGCGATCGCTCCGACCTGAGGAACCCCTCCTTGTCCGCATCCAGAATGGCCACAAGAGAGACCTCGGGAATGTCCAGACCCTCGCGGAGCAGATTGATTCCCACCAGCACGTCAAAATCGCCGCGGCGGAGGTCTCGGATGATTTCCATCCTCTCTATGGTCTTGATCTCCGAATGGAGGTACCTCACCCGGATGCCGAGATTCGCGTAGTATTCGGTAAGATCCTCGGCCATCTTCTTGGTCAAGGTGGTCACCAGCACGCGGTCGCCTTTTGCAGCGCGTTTTTTTATTTCGCCGAGCAGATCGTCAACCTGATATCGGGCCGGTCGGATCTCGATGACCGGGTCCATTAAGCCGGTGGGGCGGATGATCTGCTCCGCGACGCGGTCCCCCGCGCGTTGAAGCTCATACGGCCCGGGAGTTGCCGACACATAAATGGCCTGATTCACGTGGCTCTCGAACTCCTCGAAAGTGAGCGGACGGTTGTCCAGCGCGCTGGGAAGGCGAAACCCGTACTCGACTAAGGTTTGCTTGCGAGACCGATCGCCCCTGAACATGCCTCCGAGCTGGGGGATGCTTACATGAGATTCGTCAATGAAGAAGAGCGAATCTTCAGGGAAGAATTCCAATAGGGTAGGGGGAGGCTCCCCCGGCTGTCGTCCGGTCAGGTACCGAGAATAGTTCTCGATGCCGTTGCAGTACCCCATCTCTTTGAGCATCTCCACGTCGAATCGCGTCCGTTCCTCGATCCGCTGAGCCTCGATGAATTTGTTCCGTTCACGGTAGTATTCAACTCGTGCTTTCATCTCTTCGAGGATGTGATCAGCTGCCCAATCAATGGTCTGCTTTTCGGTCACATAGTGACTTGCCGGATAGATGGCTGCCCGATCCAGCGACCTGATAACCTTTCCCCTGAGCGGGTCCACTTCGTATATCCCATCCACCACGTCGCCGAAAAACTCGATCCTGATGGCCACCGATTCCTCATGCGCGGGGAAAATCTCTACCACGTCGCCCCTGACACGGAACGTTCCCCGGTGGAAGTCCATGTCGTTGCGTTCGTATTGGATTTCGACCAACTTCCGGAGCACATCATCTCTTTCCGTTTCCCGGTCCTGAATCAAATGGACGAGCATCTTACGGTAGACTTCAGGAGAACCCAGGCCGTATATGCACGAGACCGAAGCGATGATCACCACGTCGCGGCGTTCAAGGAGGGATCGAGTCGCGGAGTGTCGCATCTTGTCGATGGTCTCGTTAATCGCTGAGTCTTTCTCGATGTAGGTATCCGAGGCAGGGATGTAGGCTTCAGGCTGATAATAGTCATAGTAGGAGACAAAGTATTCGATGGCATTTTCCGGGAAAAGCGCTTTGAACTCACTGTAGAGCTGCGCGGCCAAGGTCTTGTTCGGCGCCAGTATCAGGCTGGGTTTCCCGCAGCGGGCTATCACGTTGGCCATGGTGTAGGTCTTGCCCGATCCGGTAACCCCGAGCAACACCTGGTCTCGTAGGCCGCGGTTGACACCCTCGACCAATGCGTCTATAGCCGCAGGCTGATCTCCCTGCGGAACGAATTCCGAAACCAGTTTGAAGCTTCCTGTACTCACGTGCCTACAGCTTGTCCTGCTTGACTTCGAGAGATCCGTGCACTTTCCGGATGACTTCCTGGAGGTTTTTGAATCCGATCGGATGATCGGAAATCACCATCTGCAAGAGGCTCCGTTCAGTGACAAAATACTGTACCAATTGGACATGTTTTGTAGCTTTGCGATCCACGAAATAACAAATCAAATATCCCTGCCGATCCTTTGGACCGGGCAGGTGACCTTCTTCGAGAACGGTAGCGTCCGTCATCTCCTGCTTGAGTCGAACCTTCAGAGCTTCCAGGAGGGGTTGGACCTGAGGTGTGGATGGCTTATCAGCCTGCTTTTGCTTCCGTTTCTCGACAAAGACGTTGATCCGCAGCGTGGCTCCCGGGTGATAGATCTTCACCTCATCCGGGCCTGGCTTTTCCACCTTCATCGTCGCGGGATAGGAAAAGCTGAACCTGCCCTGGGGATCCGGGTACCGAGCATACTGCCGATCGGCGCCCGATGCGGCATTCACTGAAAGCAGGCAGCCACACAGGCCTACAAGCACCTGCACCCACGGTCCGCGTGGTTTGGTGCGCATGATGTCTCCCAATGCTCGTGCTGCTGAAATTCGAATCTTCACTTCTTTTTATTCTGCTTCGGCGGCACGGGGCCTTCTCCGCCAGAGCGCTCCCTGAGCTGCGCCATAAGCTCACCAAGGGTGACTCCTGCGCGGCGCACGGCCTGAGTTGTGCCCCGTTGCAAGACCTCACGATACCAGGCTGCGGGCTCCGATTCCAGATACGATGCCAGCTCTCCAAGCTCGCTGTCTTTCAATTGGCGATACGTATACGCGAAGACCGAGACAGCCATTTCCATTGTTCGAGGAGCTTCCTGCTTCATTTCAGCTTCGATGGATCTGAGGCGGTGGCGCAGTTCGCTCACGCGGTCTGCCTGCGAAGGGGACGCGGCCAGGGTGCCTTCCGCAAGGCCGTCAAAAAGAGCATTCAGAAGGCTAAGGTTAAGCTCCGTCGTACGCTCCGAGCGCACGATACGTTCCAGGATTTCCAGTCTTTCTTTGTCCAGGGTCCTTGAGAAATGACGTTGCTCCCGCATCGTTTCCAGCGATGACGGCGATAGCGTGTTTTCTGCAAGCTGCCCCACCTTCTTGCCCAACCTTGACTGATGGAACTCCAAGACCTTTTGAAGATAATCCTTATTCAGGGACTCTTTGAATGACTCGTGCAACATCGGCAAGAGCTTGTCCTCTCCGAGCGCTGCTGCGAGAAATGATCTTGCTTCTTTTCGGGCACGATCATCGGGAAAAGCGTCCATAGGGATGGCGGCCAACAGAGCATCCGAGAAAGCCGCTATCTGAGCTGTCATGCCGGATGCCTTGAGCGCCC
>JBMOME010000140.1:1659-12518 GCA_049323095.1 Thermodesulfobacteriota bacterium | reverse complement strand
GGAGGGAAATGACCAAGAAAGGACGGAGTGGCACCGCATCGTCGCGTGGGGACGACTAGGCGAAGTCTGTGGCGAATACCTGAGCAAGGGCAAACAGGTGTTCATCGAAGGCCGCATTCAAACCCGCGACTGGGAAGATCAGGACGGAAACAAGAGAACTACGGTCGAGATCATCGCGCAGGACATGATCATGCTCGGGGGCCCGGGACCTGCGGGCCAATCGGACCGAGAAAGTGGCCCGCGAGGAGAAGCGCGGCCCCAGCGGCAGGGTCCTGCTTCCAGACGTGAGCCGGAACGGCGGTACGAGCCTCCTCCGCCGGAAGATGATATTCCGTTTTGAATGCTCCCGCGTTTTACTGTTCCGCGGAGATTGATGGTGCTCTCGTCTGTCGAGCAAGGGTAGGCTCAAGTCTCCGGATCAAGGCCCTGACACAAGAATCGCCGGATGTTGATCTTCTTGCTGCACGCATTACACTGAACTATGGAGTGGGCTGGCCGGCTTCCGAGCTGGGGGAGGCTCCCTAGGCGGTGTGCGATTGATTTTCAAAGAGCGCGTGATGTGCCTGACAATAAAGGAGAAACCATGAGAGCAACGGTGGGGGTTCGATGCGCGGCTGCTTCCGTGGCAGCGGCCTTGATGTGTGTTTGCGGTTTCCTGAGCGATCAGGCCTTTTGCTTTAATGAGGCGCCGATGCTGGCGAAACTTGTCAAAGAAGGGAAGCTCCCTTCCGTAGACAAACGCCTTCCCGCCCAACCCGTTGTGGTCAAGCCGACCGAAAAACCTGGAGTCTATGGCGGCACGTGGCGAAGAGCGTATACCGGCATGGGGGACCTGGTGGGAGCCCGTCGCGTTGTTTATGAGCCCTTGGTCCGATGGAGCCCCGAATACAAAATTCTGCCGAACCTGGCTGAAAAATGGGAAATCGCGAGCGACGGCCGGGCTTTCACTGTCCATTTGGTCAAAGGGGTGCGCTGGTCGGACGGTGAACCTTTCACCGCCGAAGATATCGTGTTTTACTTTGAGGATATTCTGGCCGACAAGGAGCTGACTCCGAGCATTCCCAAGTGGATCAGCCCGGACGGCAAGATGCCCAAGGTGACCAAGCTGGACGATTACACTATTCAGCTGGAATTCGAACAACCCAATGGCCTGTTCCTGCAACAGCTTGCGTGTCCTCACGGCATGGAGGTCACCACCAAGCCAAAGCACTATCTCAAGAAATTCCACAAGAAGTACGCCAAACCCGAGGAGCTGGAGGCCTTGCTGAAACAGAAGAACGTATCGTCGTGGGCCAAGCTCTTTCAGGATGTATCAAGTCTCAGACATTCCCTCTTCGTAAGCACGGAGATGCCTTCCCTATGCGCATGGATAACCACGGTCCCTGCTCCGGCTAAACGATTCGTGATGGAGCGTAACCCGTACTATTGGAAAGTGGACACCAGCGGAAACCAGCTCCCGTACATCGACAGCGTGGTACATGAGCTTCAAGCCGAGGCCCAGACCATCTTGCTCAAGGCCATAGCCGGCGAGATTGACATGCAGGGGCGGCATTTGGGCGGGATGCAGAAATCGGTCCTCCTGGTGGCAAGCCTGGGCCAGGGAAACTACAAGCTCGTGCCCAAGACATCCACCGCGTCGGTCGGGATACTCCTGGCGCCGAACCTCAATCATCAGGACCCGGCCATGCGGAAGATCCTCTCTGATGCCAGGTTCAGAATTGCCATTTCGCACGCAATCAACCGGCAGGAGATCAACAAGATCGTGTACCGCGGCAAAGGCATACCCAGGCAGGCCGCGCCCTTGAAGGAATCCGATTACTATAGCGCTTCGTACGAGAAGGCATACGTGACCTATGACAAGGCTAAGGCTGAGACGCTCCTGGACGATATGGGCTTGAAAAAGAGCCCCGAAGGTAAGAGGATGCGGCCTGACGGCCAGCCTTTACGGCTAACCCTGGACGTGATGGCAGCTATAGAAAGCTGGGTTGACCAAGCCGAAATCATCGCCTCCAACCTGGGCACTATCGGAATCGACACGGAAGTGAAATCCGAAACCAGAGATCTCTTTCGCCAGCGCATCCAGTCTTCCGCACATGACATTGCCCTTTGGCCTGGTGACGGCGGCATGGAATGCCTCCTGGAACCCCGCTGGTACTTCCCGTACAGCTCGGAGAGCTTGCAGGCTCCGCTGTACGGAAAATGGTACCAAACTAGGGGCAAACAAGGCGAAGAGCCACCCGCAGAGATCAAAGAGCTGATGAATATTTACAACGAGCTTCTCCTGACTGTTTCCGAGCAAAAGCAGAAGGAGTTGTTCGCGAAGATCATCGCAGCCAACGAGAAGTACCTGTGGGTGGTCGGATTGGTGCATGATCCACCGGACTATTACGTGGTGGCCACCAACATGTATAATGTACCGAAGCAGGACTTCCAGAGCTGGACATACCCGAATCCGGGCCCGATCAACCCGGAGCAGTTCTTCCTGACGAAGAAATGATGGGTGAGCCCACCATTTCATGAATGCCATGACGCAGGCGCCGGACCGGGACTCACCGATTTTTCGGAATTCGTCCGGGGCAACGTCAAGGTGTTGCCAACTGCTATAGCAGGCATGCGGTGAAACGATTATGCTGGCGTACATTATTCGTCGCATCTTCCTCATGATTCCCACTCTGATCGCGATCTCGGTGATCTCGTTCATTATCATTCAACTTCCAGCTGGTGACTTCCTCACTCAGCTTCAAGCCGAGCTGGAAATGAGCGGCGAACCGATGGATCAGGCTGAACTGGAAGCGCTCAAGAAGCGGTTTGGTCTGGACCAGCCTGTTTATCTCCAGTATTTCCATTGGGCCTGGAGCTTTCTTCATGGAGATTTCGGCTATAGTTTTGAGTGGCGCAAGCCGGTGAAGGAGCTGATCGGCGACCGATTAGTCATGACCATCATGATCTCCACGTGCACGCTGCTGTTCACATGGCTGGTCTCTGTGCCGATCGGGATTTATTCCGCGGTGAGGCAGTACTCCTGGGTGGACCATTTCCTCACTTTTGTCGGTTTTATCGGGTTGGCGACCCCCAACTTTCTTTTCGCGCTGGTGCTGCTCTGGGTCTCGTATGCGTACCTTGGCATGAATGTGGGCGGCCTCTTTTCTCCTGAGTACGTCGACGCGCCCTGGACCTTTGCCCGAGTGCTCGATCTACTCAAACATCTCTGGATTCCCGTGGTGATCGTGGGCACCTCTCACACGGCCAAGTTCATCCGCATAATCCGTGGGAATCTCCTTGATGAGCTCAAGAAGCCCTATGTGACCACAGCGAGGGCCAAGGGTCTGACTGAAACCCGGCTCATTCTCAAGTATCCCGTCCGCGTGGCGATCAACCCGCTAGTGAGCACAATCGGCTGGACCTTGCCCGAGCTGATTTCAGGAATTGCGATCACCGCTGTAGTTTTGAATCTGCCGACAACAGGTCCGCTCCTCCTGCGAGCCCTCATGAGTCAGGACATGCAGTTGGCAGGGACTTTTATCATGTTCCTCAGCTCGCTGACGGTAATAGGAACCCTGATTTCGGACATTCTTTTGGCGTGGGTCGATCCTCGGATCAGGTTTGAAGCGCGGGAAGTGACGTAATGGAAGAGAGTCGAGAAGCCCAGAAATACCTCGACGCGTCCACGCGGCAACTAATCTGGTGGCGGTATAAGAAGCACGCGCTGGCCATGGTAGGCTTGTATCTTATCGGCGGCCTGTATGTCTTCTCGATGTTCTGCGAATTCCTTGCCCCTTACTCCAAGGACACCCGACACTTCGATATGACGTACGCTTCACCCACCAGGATAAGGTTGTTTGATGACGAAGGGAGGCTCAGGAGGCCGTTCGTCCGTGAAGTGAAGATGGACGTGGACCTCCAAACGCAGCAAATGCGCTACTTGGAGGTCCCGGGCACGTATTACCCGATTCGCTTGTTTGTGCGAGGCGATGCGTACGAATTGTGGGACCTTTGGAAGGGTGATCTGCACCTCTTCGGCGTGGACGCTCCCGGTCAGATCTTCCTTTTCGGAACGGACAGGATGGGCCGCGATCTCTTCACCAGGTGCCTTTACGGGAGCCGAATATCGCTCTCCATCGGCATGTTCGGGGTGGCGCTAAGCCTTCTACTTGGACTCGTGCTCGGAGGGATATCCGGATACGTGGGTGGTTGGGTGGATGGTCTCATCCAGCGCACCATTGAAGTCATCCGGTGCTTTCCTAGTATTCCCCTCTGGATGGGGCTCGCGGCCGCCATGCCACCGCACTGGCACGCGCTGAAAGTCTATTTCATGATCACAATTATTCTTTCTCTCGTGGGCTGGACCGATCTTGCCCGCATGGTGCGGGGGAAGCTCATCTCCCTGAGAGAGGAAGAGTTCGTGCTTGCGGCGCGATTCGCGGGCGCGGGGCATACGCGGATCATCTTTCGGCATCTCCTGCCGTCGTTCACCAGCCACATTATCGTTACGGTAACTCTGGCCATACCGCACATGGTGCTGGCCGAGACCGCGCTCAGTTTCCTGGGAATCGGTCTTCGTCCGCCGATCACCAGCCTGGGAACGCTCCTGAAAGAGGCCCAGAACGTCACGACCATTGCGCTTTACCCTTGGTTGCTGATTCCCGTGGCCTTCGTTATAGGGACGGTGCTCGCGTTCAACTTTGTTGGTGACGGTTTGAGGGACGCGGTGGATCCGTATTCGAGGTAGATGTTATGGCGCCAATCCTGGCAGTGGAAAATCTGCGTGTTCATTTCTTTTTGGACCAGGGCCTGGTCAGGGCCGTGGATGGCGTCAGCTTTACTCTGGAAGAGGGAAAGACTCTGGGCATCGTGGGTGAGTCAGGATCCGGCAAGAGCGTCATCGGGCAATCGATTCTCCGCATTGTGCCGCCGCCGGGACAAATCGTGGAAGGGAGCATCCTTTTCCAACACCAAGAAAACGGGGCGACAAGCCAACTCGATCTGGCACAACTCGATCCTTGGGGCAAGCAGGCCCGCAGCATCCGAGGACGAGAAATCGCGATGGTTTTTCAAGAGCCGATGAACTCCTTTAGTCCGGTCCATACGATCGGGAGCCAGATTATCGAAGCGTTGCGGCTCCACCAAGATGTTTCGATTGCCGAAGCTCGAAATCGCGGGATCGAGATGCTGGGCCGCGTTGGTATCCCGCAACCCGAACTCCGGATTGACGCATATCCTTACGAGCTTTCCGGCGGAATGCGGCAGCGAGCCATGATTGCTATGGCGCTGGTATGCAACCCTCGCATCCTGATCGCGGATGAGCCTACCACCGCGTTGGACGTGACGATTCAGTCCCAGATATTGGAACTGCTCAGGAGCCTGCAAGAAGAATTCGGGATGGCGATTCTTTTCATTTCCCACAACCTGGGTGTCATTGCGGAGATCAGCCACGAAGTGATGGTCGTGTACTTCGGGAGAGTCATGGAGCGCGCGACCGTGAGCGAGATTTTCAAGGCGCCTCTCCATCCCTATACGAAGGCGTTGCTTGAATCTGTGCCGGGAATAGACACGCCGGTGCGCACGCACCTGGCCACTATAGAAGGCACGTTGCCGGACCCGCATATGTTTATCCGTGGGTGTCCCTTCTTCGGGCGCTGCACCGTATGTGAAGGCAACACCGTGTGTCGCGACGAACCGTACGCGCTGACCTGGGTTGCCGAAGATCATTATGTGGCCTGTCCACGCATCTGTGTTCCCATGTGAGGTTTCTGTGGCCGATTCAGACGTTCTCCTCGAAGTAACCAACCTTAGGAAGCATTTTCCCATTCGCAAGGGAATCTTCAAGAAGGTGGTGGGACACGTAAAGGCTGTGGACGGCGTAAGTTTTTCTCTGCGCAAGGGCGAGACCCTGGGCCTCGTGGGAGAATCCGGATGCGGCAAAACCACCGTCGGACGGATGATTATGGGCGCTTACCGTCCTACCGATGGGAGCATCTGGTTCAGCCCGCCCAATGGCAAGCCTCGGTTGGACTTGGCCTCTATCGACCCCGGGGACATGAAAGAACTTCGTCCCCATATTCAGATGATCTTTCAGGATCCCTTTGCCTCGCTCAATCCCAGAATGACCATCCGAGAGATAATCGGGGAACCCCTGATCGTGAACAAGGTCGCGCGGGGAGCGGAACTGGACCGACGCGTTCATGAGCTGGTAGAGATGGTGGGGCTCCAGCCTCAACATCTGAGTCGATACCCGCACGCGTTCTCAGGCGGCCAACGGCAGAGGATAAGCATTGCCCGCGCCATGGCATTGTATCCGGCGCTCGTCGTCGCGGATGAGCCCACGTCCGCCCTGGACGTCTCGGTTCAGGCTCAGATCGTGAACCTGACTCTGGACATACAGGACAGATTGGGTCTGGCGTACCTGTTCATCTCGCACGACCTGGGGCTGATCCGACATTTTAGCAATAAAATTGTGGTGATGTACGTCGGTCGGGTCATGGAGTATGCCCCCGCGCAAAATCTCTTTCAGCGGCCTCGACACCCTTATACCGAGGCGCTTATGTCGAATGTCCCTACCACGCGACCCGAACTGGTAGGCCGACGCATCGTGCTCCGAGGGGAGACCGCGGATCCTATCAATCCTCCGCCGGGATGTCCTTTCCATCCCCGATGTCTGTACGCGAAAGAGGTCTGTGCCAACGTGGTTCCGCCGCTGGAGGAGGTGACTCACGATCACCTGTCGGCATGCCATTTTTCTCACGAATTGAACCTGACGGGATGCGACGCATTGGGATGTGCGGTATAATGACAGAATTGTATGTGGCCGAGCTATTGAAAAGACATGCCGGGGAAGGCTCGTTCGCGTCCGAGCCCCCATGGTGGCGCTGCACTGGCAGAGCGTGCGCGGAAGGACAGGACCGTGATGAGTAAGAACATCAAACGAATTCTGGTCTACACGCACAACTCCATCGGTTTGGGCCACGCGTTCCGGACACTGGCCGTCATCACAGGCATCCGGAAGTGGCGACCCGACATCAATTTCCTCGTCATATCCAGCACTTCAGTTCCCCAGATCTTTTTCGATGAAGGGATCGACGTCATCAAGCTCCCCTCGGTCAAGCTTGATATCGACTGCAAGAACGAGCCCATGCAGCCCCGCTATCTTGCCGACTGCGACCTCGAGAGCATCTTCGATTTTCGACAGCGGCTTATTCTGGAGACCTTTGACTTCTTCAGGCCGGACGTGCTTCTTGTCGAGCACAATATGACCGGTCAAATGAGCGAATTGATGCCACTGCTCATGAAGAAGTGGATGCGCCAGGGCGGGCCCGCGGATTTCATATTGGCCCATATGTGCCGGGGAATCATGCGGTGGGTTCCTTTGCTGAGCATCCCGTACCAAAACCCCAGGCATCGCTCTGAATCAATTAACATAGGTAAGCTCTATGATTTCATGTACGTCTTGGAGGACAGAGAGGTCATAGACATCAACAAGGCCTTCCTGGGGAACGATCCCGAGCTGGAAAAGAAGATCCGCTATCTGGGCAAGATCACCAACAAAATCCATGAGGAACTCCCTGACAGGCAAACCACGCTCAACAGCTTCGCGCTGCCGGACAAACCCGTGATCCTCGTGTCCCTGGGCAGGAACAGGATGGTTCCGGTCCTGTCAAAGAAGCTCCTGCAAATGTTCGAAGAAGCCGAGATCAACCGCGATTACCAGGTAATCATGATTTTGGACACGTACCTGGACCGCGAGTTGGCTTGTGACGTGCGAAGCTTCCGAGGGAGCAAGTCAGTAAGATTCCTCGACTTCGTCCCTGACCTAGTGGATTTGGTGAATCATTCCGAGTTGGTAATATCAAGGGCCGGGTACAATACGTTCAACGAGCTTCTCCTTACCGGCACTAAAGCTCTCCTTATCCCTGAATCCCACGGAAGCAGGGAACAAGAACAGCGTTGTCGTAGCGTTCCATACGAGAATATTGTGGTGAAGACAGAAGAAGAAGTTCTGCTCGGCGACAGCGCCGACCTGATACGCCATCTTCTCAACGGCGGGTACCAGCGTGTGCCGGCGAAATTCAACAAGTACGAGCTGGGAAAAGCAATGATCGAGGAGATGGAAGAGTGGACCACTCAGAAGCACGACAGCCGCAATTGGATCGCTGAACTGCGAATCCAGTCGTGAACCCCACCCTCGTAGGTCGTTCTCTTTCAATCATCATTCGTCCTACGGATACAACCCTCGGATCATGATCGCGTCTGCGACTCGCTGAATTGCCAGCATCTGGGCTGCGACTCGATAGGGCACCTTGTGTTGCTCGCGGGCAGCCATTACGTTCTTGAACGCTTTGACCATCAGGTCTCTGAGGTGGCGATTGATCTGTTCCAGCGGCCACATGAAGGACTGCAAATCCTGAACCCATTCCAGATAGCTGACTGTGACGCCGCCGGCATTGCAGAGAATATCGGGAATCGTAAAGATACCCCGATCCTCAAGAATATGATCCGCCTCGGTAGTCGTAGGCCCGTTGGCGCCTTCAGCAAGGATCGATGCTTTGATCTTGTCCGCGTTGCGGGCGTGAATCTGGTTTTCCACCGCGGCGGCAATGAGCACGTCGCAGTCGAGGGTTAGCAATTCATCATTGGTGACGAAATCCCCATCTCGAAAGTCGACCAGCGAGCCGGAAACTTCCTTGTGAAGGTTCACTGCATCTAGGTCCAAACCTTTCCCGTTGTACACGCCGCCTTGAGAGCCACTCACTGCCACGACCGGCATTCCCAGTTCTCTGCAACAGGTCGCTGCCACCGCACCCACCTGTCCGAATCCCTGAATAGCCACTCTCGTTCGATCCGGCATCATGTTTTTGAGCCGAAGAGCTTCCTCCAGGGTATAGACGACACCGCGGCCCGTGGCCTCGATTCTGCCCAGCGAGCCGCCGATCTCCACAGGTTTGCCGGTAACGACAGCCGGAACCGAGTATCCTGTGTGCATGGAGAAGGTGTCCATCATCCACGCCATCACCTGCGCGTCCGTGCCCATGTCGGGTCCGGGAATGTCGCTCTCAGGCCCTATGAGCACACTGATCTCCGTGGTGTAGCGTCGAGTGAGTCGCTCAAGTTCCCGCCTCGACACTTTCTTTGGATCCACGAGCACCCCACCCTTGCTCCCGCCGAAGGGTAGGTTCATCAGCGCGCACTTCCACGTCATCCACATGGCCAGCGCTCGAATCTCATCAAGCGTCACCCAGGGAGAGAACCTGGTTCCGCCTTTTGTCGGGCCGAGCACCGCGGCATGGTGCACCCGGTAACCCCTGAAGAGCTGGACTTCACCGGTATCCATCTGGACGGGAAACGTCACTGAAAGCTCCCGTTTGGGGTATCGAAGGGTCTCCACCACCCCACCCTTGAGCTTAAGGTGAGAGACCGCCTGATCAAACTGCGCCAGCGCGTTCACATAGGGATTCTCTCCACCTGGTTCAGGTTCCCTGCCAAGCGCTCTCGAAACAGAGAATCTGGTAATGCTTTCAGCTTCAACGTTTCCCACACTCTTGTCGGGCATGTGATGTCTCTCCTCGATAATCGACTGATCGTGTGGAGCACGAATGTCACCCCCACGATTTCATCGCGAACGAGCGCAGCGGCTCCTTGCGGTACAATCAACAGATGCGTGGAAGGAGCTCGCCCGAAGGCTCTGCAAGCACCCTGGTTCCCCCTATGCGAGTCTTCATCACAACGCGGGATGAGCCTGGAGGTCTTACCTCTCCGATAATAGCGGCCCCTGTGGCGAGGGAACAGCCGTTGAGCAGCTCCAGCGCCTTTTTGCCTTGTCTCTTTCCGACAACAGCCACCATTTTCCCTTCGTTGGCCGCTTGAAGCGGATCGATCCCCAGGATTTCGGACGCGGCCACTACCGATCCGTCCAGCGGGATGGCCGATTCCTCTACGACAAGTTCCTTGCCCGTAGAAGATGCGATCTCGTTCAGGGTTGCAGCAAGCCCTCCCCTGGTAGGGTCTCGCAGGAACTTAAGCTCAGGACCCAACTCCAGAAGTCGTTCTACCACAGGCCAGACCGACGCGGAATCTGAGATCAAGTCGAAATCAAAGGAAAAATCCGCCCTGCTCAGCATTACGGCCATGCCATGATTCCCCACCGGGCCGCTTACCAGGACCTCGTCACCCTCGGCGATCCGCTCCGGCCCGAGCTCGGCTTGTGCCTCTACGCGGCCGATCCCCGACGTGTTGATGAATATCAGATCCGCACTTCCTTTGGGTACAACTTTCGTATCGCCTGTGACGATTTCCACGCCCGCTTCTTGCGCCGCTGCGGCCATGGACTCGAGAATCGTCCTTAACTGTTCCACGGGAAGCCCTTCTTCAAGGATGAGGCCCAAAGATAAGAACACAGGCCGCGCGCCTGAGCAAGCCAGGTCGTTGCACGTGCCGTGTACCGAGAGCGAGCCGATATCGCCCCCGGGAAAGAATATGGGAGATACCGTAAAGGAGTCGGTGGTGTACGCTATTTTCTCACTGAGCCCGGAAAGAACCACCGAATCGGGCAATGCGCGCAGTTTGCCCCGATCCAACCGGGGAAGAATCACTTCCCGGATCAGGGCCCCAGTCATTTTGCCGCCGCCGCCGTGTCCCAGGAGAATGCGTTGATCCTTGTCCATTTACACCCTTCCCACGATCAGTAAGGTGAAGAGTCACCGGGGTCGCGCGGAATGTCAGAATGTGCGGGAATACGTACCATGATGGACGTTTCGTGTACAGCGTTCCCCGACCACCAGATATCGGCAAGCGCTGGAAGCGCTTGCAAAGGCCAAGAGTTTTTGGGGGAGGGGTCCGGGGAGGGCCCTTTTTGCAAAAAGGGCCCT
>JBMOME010000140.1:0-1649 GCA_049323095.1 Thermodesulfobacteriota bacterium | reverse complement strand
CCCCCCCCCCCCCCCCCCCCCCCCCCCCCCCCCCCCCCCCCCCCCCCCCCCCCCCCCCCCCCCCCCCCAAGCTCCTGCAAAAACTCAGGGCTTTTGCGGCTGCTTCTCGTCGCGGCTCACGCGGCTCCGTATTTATAGTAGGCCGCGCAGGTACCTTCCGATGAGACCATGCAAGGCCCGATCGGATCTTCCGGCGTGCACTGTTTCCCGAAAAGCCCGCATCGGTCAGGCGTCTTCGCTCCGGTAAGGATCGCTGCGCACAGACACCGGGGATCGTCCTCGGCGGGCGAGACATCCACAGGCAGTGCGGCTATGGAATCGAAGCGCGCATACGGTCCCCGGAACTTAAGTCCGCTGCCGGGAATCAGCCCTAAGCCCCGCCATACTGCATCAGTGGGTTCAAAGACCTCGTACATGATTTCCCGTGCAGCTGGGTTGCCTCCTCCACGCACGACTCGTTTGTACTGGTTCAATATCTGCGGCGTGCCGTCAACTGCCAGCCGGACCAGGTCTCGCAGCGCCAGGAGTATGTCCAGCGGCTCAAAGCCTGCTACCACGCCAGGCTTGCCAAATTCCTTCGCGAGGTAGCCATAGCAGTCCGAACCGATAATGGCTGAAACATGCCCGGGGAGGAGAAAACCGTCCAGATCCTCCTTGGCGGCAAGGATTCTCAGAGGAGGATGAATAGTCTTGAATGCGGGCAGTACATAGAGGTAGCCGATTTCGAGCGGGAGCGCTGTCTTCAACGTGGCAGCCACGGTCGGCACCGTGGTTTCAAACCCCACACCCAGAAAGACCGTCGGCCGCGGGCTTTCTGCCTCAGCGATTCTGATCATATCCATAGGCGAGTATACAACCTTGACCCTACCGCCCTCGGATCGGAATGTGGCCAGAGATCCGGATGACCCGGGGACACGGATAAGGTCGCCGAACGTAACCACGCACGCGTCGTACTTACGGCCGGTTTCCAGAGCCTGGTCTATGAATCGTTTCTCCGTGACGCACACAGGGCAGCCGGGTCCGGAGACGAGCTTCAGGTTTTTCGGCAAGAGCGCTTTGAGGCCGCTCTGCGCGATGGCCATGGTGTGCGTTCCGCACACCTCCATGACATGGATCGGCCTGGACGACCGTTCGCACGTGGCGTGGATCTCCTGTGCGAGTGCTCGGGCTGCGCGGCTCTCTTGCGTAGTGTTCATGGTTCGGCCAGCTCAGCTGTCGCTTCTGCGAGTTCTCGGAAGATATGAAGCCTGATCTCAGCTTCTTCCGCGTTCAGGACTTCTATGCCGAAGCCCGCGTGAATAATGAGGTAATCCCCCACTTTTGCGTCAGGTATCATCATCAGGCTCACGGGCGTGGTCACCCCCCCGGCGTCCACTTTACCCACGCCATCTCCGGTGATTTCCACCAGCTTCATGGGAACTGCTAAACACATCGTTTCAATGCCTCACGATAAGGGCATGGTGTCGGATTTCGTCCCGCTGAGAACGCGGGACTCAATCCGACCTACGGCTGCTACGCACAACACCGTTGGCAGTCGATGCTCAACCTCAAAGCGTCAAGAGACTGAGCAAGCGCTGGAAGCGCTTGCGAAAGGTGAGAGTTTTTGGTGGAGGGGTCCGGGGAGGCCCCTTTTTGTTCGGGCCTCCCCA
>JBMOME010000139.1:0-12535 GCA_049323095.1 Thermodesulfobacteriota bacterium | reverse complement strand
AAGGCCTCATGATACTCACCAATGACGGCGATCTAGCGCAGGCCCTGAGTCACCCATCGCACGCGGTCCCTCGCACGTACCTGGTCAAGGTTAAGGGCGAGCCGGCTTCAGACGCACTATCACGCATTCGCAAAGGCATGGCCATCGGAGAAGGCGACCGCGTCGGGGAAGTAACTTGCACTGTCCTGTCCAGGCAAAAGACCACTACGTGGCTCAAGATCGTGCTTTTCGAAGGCAAGAAGAACGAAGTCAAACGCATCTTCACCCGCATCAATCACCCTGTCAGAAAACTGAGGCGCATTCAGTTCGGACCGCTTGCCCTTGCAAAACTCCCTGTCGGGCAGTGGAGACCACTTACCGCGGCAGAAATCGCAAAGGTGAAATCCTTCGCACGCCCAACAGATCCTCGCTCATGAGGGCTGCGTGTCGTAGGGGCAGGTTTGATCAGGCTGTCTCAAAACCCTAGGTTGCACCGAATTCCAGGTAGGGGCGCTTCGAGAAGCGCCCTGATTTCGGGCGGTTCACGAACCGCCCCTACCGAATGGGTTGCAAATCATGACTTGTGAGACATCCTCTTCAAACCCGCTCCCGCCTGACATCCTGATGCTTCATATTGCCTGTGACTTGCACCTGCCTAAGAAAAGTTGACAAGATGCCTTCGTATCCTCTACGCTGAAACCGTGTGAGGCAACCTGGCGGGGAGGAATATGTCATGAAGAAAGAGGGAAGAGTTGCGAGGGTCACCGAAGTGATCGCCGGTTCGCCGGCCGGCTTTGACGAGGCGATCAAAATCGCCTTTGACCGGGCCAACAAGACCCTGAGAAACATAACCGGGATGAGGATCATCGAACAGCGAGTGAATTGCGAGGCAGGCAAAATAAAGGAATATCGGGTCAGGGCTGAAGTTATATTCGTGCTGGAATAGCCTTTCCAGCGACAACCCCACACGTGATCTGACGAATTCGGGGTTGCCTCACTTTGTCCTCACACAGACCGTTCCACATCCAAGCAGTGCTTCTGCTCGATTGGGGCCGAAGATGACGACCCTTGCCTGAAATCCGTGATCTCCATTTCCTTGAGCAACCTGCTTCGAACTCCACGGCGATCAAGCATCCAGAGCGGCGCGACCAATTCTTCTGCATGAGGGTCGGACGTGAGTCGATGAATCACCATCTCGCCAGGAAGCGCCCCGAGAACCGCAAGAGTAGCTCCCAGGGCCTCCGCTTCCGATAATGGCCGATGATTTCCCTCCCGGTACATTTGTTCGAGCGCTGTCCCTCTCACCACATACAGCGGGTGCAGCTTCACGCCTTCGACTCCCGCCTCTGCCACGCTGCGGGCGGTCTCGACCATGTCTGCAACGGATTCTCCGGGCAGCCCAAGAATGAGATGGGCCACCACTGCGATCTTCCTTTTCCGCGTCCTTGCCACGGCATCGAAAAAGGCCTCGGGGCCGTGGCCTCGATTGATCAGCTTCAGTGTCTGCGGATGGACCGACTGTAAGCCGTATTCCAACCAGACGAGATGCTCCTTCGAGAAATCCTCCAGCACATCGAGCACGCGATCCGGCACGCAGTCAGGACGTGTTCCCACCGCGAGCCCTACCACCTCGAATCGTTCAAGCGCTTCTGCATAGAGTTCGGCGAGGCGTGAGGGCTCTCCGTATGTATTTGTAAACGACTGAAAGTATGCGATATATTTCCGGCATTGGTACCTGGCGGACAAAAACTCTATCGCTCGATCCACTTGCTCTCGGATCGGAATGCCTCGTTCGTAGGCGCCGGTGCCTGAACCACGAGGATTACAATAAATACACCCTCCACGGCTGAGCGTTCCATCCCGGTTGGGACACCCCAGACCTGCGTCCAGGGTGATCTTCCGCACCGGCTCTCCGAATCGCTCTTTGAGCCATGAGGAAAGGGATCTGTAGTGTGGCTCCATGTTCAGACTCTTTATCGCAAACGCTTATCCGTTAATGTAACACGCGGACCGAAGCCGCAGCAAACCTGTAAGAATCTAGTTACGCTGGGAGAAAAGGTTGACACGGTTGACTCACGAAGAATCTCACAGGCCAATATCGTCACCCTGGCGAAAGCCGGGGTCCAGTCCCGCGTTCCGCGGGATTGAAGACCCTGGATTCCGGCTTCCGCCGGAATGACGCGTTGCTGTGTTTTGACTGTGCTTCCTGTCCGCACAATTGAATGCGTTGGCAAACGGTCGGAAATAGCTTGAGATGTTGCACGGAACAAGTTAGAAAAGGGCTGCATTCGGCAATCCCGTGAACGAATACGGAGCAAGAAGTGAAGGCCGAGACGGTCTTTGTCTGCACACAATGCGGACGAACGCTTGTGAAATGGATGGGGCGCTGCCCAGGCTGCGGTGAATGGAACACCGTTGTGGAACGAGACATGCCTCCAGTCCGAAGCAAGGCTGCTCTCTCGCTTGCACAAGCCGAACCTCAAGGCATCCTCCCTATAACAGAGATTCACGGCATGTCGGATGCCCGGCTCAAAACCGGCATGGAGGAGCTTGACCGGGTATTGGGCGGCGGCATCGTGGCAAGGAGCCTCATTCTGCTCGGGGGCGATCCAGGCATCGGGAAAAGCACGCTCCTGATGCAAGGCCTGGGCGCCTTAGCCCGCGGCAACGAGCGAGTCCTCTACATCTCAGGCGAAGAATCTCCCGAACAGCTTAAGTTGCGGGCAGACCGGCTGGGGATTCTCACAGACAACTTTCTCGTGCTTGCTGAAAACCGTTTTGAAACTATCCTGAGCCATATTGACGAATCCCAGTGCTCTGTGGTGGTGGTCGATTCGGTGCAGTCTATTTTCAGCCCTTCGCTGGACTCCACTGCCGGGAGCGTATCCCAAATTCGGCACGTGGCGGCAGGAATTCTGGATGTGGTGAAACGTGGTGCGGGCGCGTGCTTTCTCGTGGGCCATGTGACCAAAGATGGGGTTTTGGCCGGCCCCAAAGTGCTCGAACATATGGTGGACACGGTCCTTTCCTTCGAGGGCGAACGCAGCCATCCGTATCGGATCCTCAGGGCGAGCAAGAACCGGTTCGGGTCTTCAAGCGAAATCGGCGTATTCGAGATGGGAGAGCGGGGCCTTCAAGAAGTAGCTAATCCTTCGGAGCTCTTCTTGTCAGAACGGCCTGAGGGAGTATCCGGCTCGGCAGTAACAGCTCTGGTGGAAGGAACAAGGCCCATTCTGGCCGAGATTCAGGCCCTGGTGACCGGACCGGTGCCGGGCCAAGGAAGGCGCACCTGCCTGGGGGTGGATTCGCAGCGGCTGGCGCTCATGATTGCCGTGCTCGAAAAGAAGCTTGGGCTTGCCCTGGCCGATCAGGACATCTTCCTCAATGCGGTGGGCGGGATTCGTGCTTCCGAACCTGCCGCGGACCTGGCTGTTGCGGGAGCGCTTCTCTCTTCGTTCATGGATCGGGTCGCGGCTAACCGAACAGTGCTTTTCGGTGAAGTGGGGCTCGCGGGCGAAGTGCGTCGGGTCTCCAACGCGGAAGGCCGAATCGCCGAAGCTGCACGGCTCGGATTCGCCCGCATCATAGCGCCCTTGGCCAACGTGGAAGCGGCAGCTTCCGGGCAAGGCCTCGAGCTTGTGGCGATTACTCACATCAAAGAGCTGGCATCACTCCTCTTTCAAGAGGAACGCTAGAATGCGGTCCCGCAAATAACTTTCATAGCCGGTCGCGGGAGTCCGTCCGAGAGTCATGACCGGGCGGACGAGCTCTGAGTTTGTCATTGCGAGCGAAGCGAAGCAATCTCAATGGGTTGCACAATAAATACGTGAGATTGCTTCGTCGCTTCACTCCTCGCAATGACACCGGATTGCGCAAAGGATATTATGGCAATTTGCGGGACACGACGCTAGTTCGTAGGCGGGGCGGAGGCAGAGCAGTGACTGAACGAACACGGAGTGGGAAGAAGCTCGAACACAGCTCCGACGCGGGAGCCTGGCCGAATGTGGGCTCAAGGATCAGAGACCTGCGCAAGAAAGAAGGGCTATCGCTCCCCAAGCTTGCGAAACTCACCGGGATTGCCGCATCCAATCTCAGCTCCCTCGAGCTAAACAAATCCTCGCCCACGCTGAATACCCTCATCCGCATCGCTGCTGCATTCAATATGAAGCTGGGAGCATTCCTGGATGAGGTGGTTTACGAGAAGGCAGTAGTGCGGCGGAAGGGCCAAGGGGAAAAGCCCAAAACAAAGATCCCGGGGCATACGGTGGAAATGCTCGCCGGCGACCATGCCCACCATACTCTTCAAGCATGGCTTGTTGCAATCAAAGCCCGCTCGAAACCTTTTGCAATCGTATCAAGAGATACAGATCTGTTCGTATACTGCCTGGAAGGGGAGATTTCCGTAAGAGTCGAGAACACCAATCACAGTCTGAAAGCCGGCGATACGCTTTACCTTCTCGCCTCCACAACCGCACGCTTTACAAACTCGGGCGCAGGAACCGCTCGTATGCTGTTCGTGAGGGTAGCTGGTGCAATCGCGCTGTGATTTGTTCATTCGGAAGCCAATGCTTCGTCAACTGCGTCGAGCAATTCCTGTCTGCTGAATGGCTTGGCTAATGTGATGACCGCCCCGAGGCGTTTGGCAAGTTGCAGGCAAGCCGGACCGGTCATAGCGTGACCGCCGCCGGAAATGGCTATGATCTTCACTTCGGGGAAATCGCGGCGTAATTCCATTATCATCTCGATCCCCTCTTTTTCCGGCATGATTATGTCCGTAATGATGATGTCATGGAGCTGTTCTCGGTAAAGCATCATGCCCGAGTTCCCGTCGGACGCTTCCGTCACCTCGTGTCCCTTGTGCTCCAGAATCCTTTTGCAGAGCCCTCGAATATCGTCTTCATCTTCTATGATAAGAATGCGAGCCATCTGCGGCGAACCTTCGCGAGCGCGATTTCATACCAGTGTGCTGCCAAACAATCAACCGGCGGCCGAATCAGACACGGACCTGCCAAAGCTCAGGTCCGTGGCACCCGTGGGCCGATAGCAACGGGGGTCGGGTGCCACTGACCTGGGCACCAGGTCAGTGCTGCATTTGTTCCTACGTCGTATTCATCGCTTGTAGGCTAACTGGTATCAGAGGTACATCTGTCAAAGTGCTTTCCTTTCAGACTCCGCATCCGCATCCGACCAGTACTCAACGCGGTTTCTGCCCAGCTCCTTAGCTCGATAGAGTGCTTGATCTGCCTCTTTAATAATAAGCTCCGCGTTGCGTGTGTCTTTTCCAGGTCGTGCGGAAACACCAAAGCTCATCGTCACGTTTATGGTGGCTTCTTGTGTTGTCACAGGACTCTCACTGAGCGCTTGCCTCAACCGCTCCGCAAGACCGCCGCAACTATCCAGGTCGCAACCGGGACATACGATAAGGAACTCCTCGCCGCCGTATCGGCCTATCACGTCATAGGGCCTTGCGTTACGAGTAAACCTTGCGGCGACTTCCACGAGCACGGCATCACCGGCTATGTGGCCGAACGTGTCATTGATTCGCTTAAAGTGATCCAAATCCGCCATAATCACGCCGACCTCGGCATCTTCTCTTTCAGCCCGCGCGAGTTCCGTCTCCAGAGCGCGCATAATCGATCTCCGATTCCAGAGGCCCGTGAGCGCGTCGTGTGTCGCTTGGTACTCCGACGCGGCCAACGCGGACATCAAGTCCTCCTGTAGACGGAGAATTCTCACCCCCGTACGCACCCTGACCTGAAGTTCATGAGCGTCGAAAGGCTTGGCAATGTAGTCATCGGCCCCTGCTTCCAGGCCCTCTATGACGTCTTCTTTCCGCGTTTTGGCTGTCAGCAGAATGATGTACGTATATTGTTGTCTCTCAAGACCGCGGACGTTACGGCATAGGGTCACACCATCCTTGCCCGGCATCATCCAATCGAGGATAGCCATTTTGGGCGCGTCATCTCGGCTGAGTATCTCCCAGGCAGCGTCTCCATCCAAGCACATGGTCACTTCATGGCCCCACTTGCCGAGGTGGGCTTGAAGCAACTTCCTCGTAATTGGATCATCTTCCGCTACGAGTATCCTCACGGCTCAAGCTCCTTGTCGAGGACCAAGAGCTCGTCTTTCACCCGCTGCAGCTCCATTTCCAACTGTAATATGGCTTGAGGCGCGCGACTGAGATCCCGCATTCTCCCCATCTGTTCGAGCCTCAACGCACATTGGACGGCGGTATCAGCGGCGAAATTGCTCACCGCGCCTTTCAAGGTGTGAGCCGCTTCCTCCAGCCGCTCGGGTTCATTCTGCTGGGAAGCTGCTCTGATGTCAGACAGCAGCTTCGGATAATCGTTGAGAAAAAGGACGACCACTTCTCTGAGCAGTTCGATGTCTCCACCTACGCGATCCAGGACCGCGCTCTTGTCCAACACCGGTGCTGTCGGCCTCGGGAATGAGACGCGGTGAGGCGCAGTCTCGCGGCCGCGCATGACCTGCTCTATGGTTTCGTACAGTTCCTGGGCGTTGATCGGCTTTGAGATGTAGCCGTCCATGCCGGCTTCGAGGCACCTTTCTTCGTCCTGCTTCATGGCATACGCAGTCAACGCGATTATCGGCACGTGACTGTCGCTCAACTTCTCACGTTCTCTGAGAGTCCTCGTGGCTTCGAGGCCGTCCATCTCCGGCATCTGGATATCCATCAATATCAGGTCGACATCCTGTCTCTCCAGCAGATCCAGCGCTTCGATGCCGTTCTGCGCCACAATTACCGTATGGCCCATGCGTTCAAGCATCTTTACCGCTACTTTTTGGTTAACCGCATTGTCCTCTGCAAGCAGTATGTAGAGCTTACGTTTGCTCTCCCGAATGGAATGCCGAGTTATGAGCCCGGGCCGCGCCTCACCTTCCGCCGGCGCTTGCATTACCTTGGAGATCGTGAAGAGCAGTTCCGACTGCTTGACGGGTTTCAATAAGTACGCGGCTATGCCCAGCTTCAGGCATCGTGCAGCGTCTCCTCGTTCGCCGGCAGAGGTAAGCATAACAATTGCCGTTGCCGCAAGCTTGGGATCCGCATTCACCCGCTCCACCAACTCGAAACCGTCCATTTCGGGCATCATGCAGTCAGTCAGCATCAGCGGGAAGAGGGCGTCCTCCTCGCAAGCCTTGTGCATTGCCTCTAACGCAGCCGGCCCGCTATCGACTGCGGTGGGGCGCATCCCCCAATAAACCAGTATTTGCTCCAGTATTCTTCGGTTCGTCGCGTTGTCGTCTACCACGAGAACTGCCAAGTCCTTTAAGCTGCCCAGTTCCTCGGAGATCGGCTGTTCAGGTCGGTCTGACGCCCGAGAGAATCGCACGGTGAAGTGGAAGGTGCTTCCCTTGCCGACTTCGCTTTCAACCCATATTTTTCCTCCCATCATTTGGCAAAATCGTGAAGAAATGGCCAAACCAAGCCCTGTGCCGCCATACTTCCTCGACGTGGACCCGTCTGCCTGTTCAAAAGCATGAAAGATTCTCTCTCGCTGTTCCGCCGCGATTCCAATACCCGTATCAGTCACTGCAAAATGAAAGGTCGTCTCCGTGGGAGTCTCAAATTGAGACTCAATCGACACGACGATCTCGCCACGCTCAGTAAACTTGATCGCATTCCCGATCAGATTGACGAGTATCTGCCGGAGACGCCCCGGATCCCCCACCACCGCGCCGACGATCTCCGGCGGAAAATTGTAAGCCAGTTCCAGATTCTTTTTATGAGCTTGAACAGCCAGCATGGTCATGGTATCGGCAAGCACGTCCCTGAGATTGAATTCAACGTCGATGAGCTCCAGCTTTCCGGCTTCTATTTTTGAGAAGTCCAGTATGTCGTTGATTAGTTTGAGCAATGAATCCGCGGAGATTCTTATGGCATCCAAATATTCGTGTTGTTCCAAGGTGAGCTCGGTGTTGAGCGCGAGTTCGGTCATACCCATTATGCCGTTAATCGGCGTGCGGATCTCATGACTCATGTTCGCCAGGAATTCGCTCTTTGCGCGACTGGCTTCTTCAGAAGCTTCTCGAGACTTAATCAGAGCTTTCTCCAATTGCTTCCGTTCGTTGATCTCTTGTTGCAGCAAGCTATTGGATTCCGCGAGCCTCACTGAGCGCTCTTCCAAGGCGCGCTCCGCAGCTCTTCGCTGGTGTAATGCCCTGGAAACGATCAAGCCGAATACGAGAAAAGACGCGGTTACTACCGACCTCAGGAAAACCGCGTGCCAGGAAACATTAAAAATGACCGAATCCCAAAAAGGCTTTTCGCCGAACACATATGATTCGAAGACCGCGTCACTCAGACACACGAGAACAAAAAAAAGGATGGAGAGGCCTACAATTACGTAATCTTTCATACGGTCGCTCCCTGCGTGCAGGAATATCATTGAGTTTGCGATGGACTAACCACGTGTGCCCGCGGACTCAGCTACTTCTTAACGTAACCGTGGGCCTTGAGTTGTGCCATAAATTTGTTGGCCGCGCCTTTCGGAACATTGATGGTGTGGTTAATGGCTTTGCCACGGGACTTTGCGGGAAACACGCTTTGTTCAGGTGGGATCTGGGTATTCAGGGACCAGACGTCCCGAGGGGTGGCTTCCAGGAGCTTGGCCATAGCCGCGAAAGTCAAGTCTTTATGCAATTGCACGTCTTTGACCGTATCGAATTCCAGCCGGTCGCGTTTGGGCAATTCCATTCCGTAAAACGCACGATGCTGACTAATAATGCCCAGCGCGATCCAGCGCGGCACGTAGCGCTCCGTTTCCACTGGCAGCGGCACATCCCAATACGAAGAAGCGCCAAAGGAACCCAGTCGCTCTGTCACACGCGCTGGGCCCGCGTTGTACGCGGCTGCCGTAAGGAGCCAGTTCTTGAAGCCCTCCCGTTCTTGTCCGTCCAGGCGCACCGTCTTCACCCGATTCATCCAGGCCAGGTACCGAGCCGCGCAATGAGTGGAAAGGACCAGATCTGCACGCTCGTCCTTCCACTTGTTCATCTCCATCTTCCAGTCATACATGTCGCATCCGGCCGGGCCCTTAGATGCGGTGGCCTTGATGAACTGCCAATACCCGTATGCACCGGCAGAAGAAAGCGCCCTGCTGTTGTAACTGCTCTCGATTGCAGCCAGGTAAATGAACTCAGGCGGGAGCTGGTACTGTTTCAGGATCGGGGCGATCACGGGTCTGAGGGTATCCGCGCGAGAAAGCCAAGAAACAACCTTGGAACGCCTATCGAGTAGTAAGTAGTTTATCTCTTTGAGAATACGGTCGCGCACATCCTTACGCTGGATGGGCACCTTAGTTCGCGCGAAGAATAGGCCCTTCTGCTGAATATCCGGCGGGAATCCGTAACGGAAACCGTCCGCGAGTGTGTCCCAGTGAGCAACCCTACAGTCAGTGGCCGCAGAACCCGGGCCGATCAGCGAACCGGACAGGCTCAACAAACAGATACACCCCAAAATTAGTACACTGTGCCGGACATGACGTTCGCGATGATCGCTGCGCACCTGTTCACGCCTCTCAAAAAAGAATCGCAATGACTCGTTCCAATAGAAGAAGCTCCGATTTCCGAAGCACAATGTTCCGGTACTGCGGATTCATGGATCTGAGAATCAGATTGGAGCCCGCAAACTCAACCTTCTTCACGAATGCCCTCTTCTCGCCGGTGTCCTTGAAGATGACCAGGTCACCATCCTTTATCTCTTCCCAAGATTCGGGCTTGATGAAAAGGAGAGCGCCTTCGTTGATAAACTCCCGGAGACTGTCTCCCCGCACTCGGACACAATAAAGCCGCTGCGCCATTCCCGGATCCACGCCCGGCGGCAGCTCCACTTGATCGAAACCCTCACCGACAGGATATCCCCCGTCGGTGAAAGCAAAACCCTCGCCCGCGCTCACATGGCCGACCACAGGCACGGTTCTGCGGTAACTCACCCGGGACCCCGGCTCGGCCAACTCTTCGAGGCGCTTCAGGGCCCGTTCAATATCCGGGGAAGTGGAGGAAAACCGCACATCGCCCGCTTCAAGGTCCCAAGTCCACGACAACGAGAGGTTCCCAAAGAACTCCACCAGCTCAGACTCGATGAATTCCCGGTTACCCTTGAGTTCTATACTGAGGTCTCTGAACCGCACCGGGCCGTAACCCCTGTTCTCAAATGGGTCGCTCTCGTGCAGGAGCAAGTACATCTGCACCAGGGCCTGAACAGCCAAGCTCTCCGCAGGGTGCAATTCCAAAGCGCGAATCTCCTCGCTCAAGTCAACCTGGCCCGGATCCAAGGCCATGAGCAGAAGATTTCTCATTCTACCATAACGGGGAGTCGGCCTGGGAGGCACTCGGTGGAGCTGATACCGAATCAGCTCTAGGATATCTTCCTCCGCCGCGTCCAAGAACTCGGCCCAGATCCTTAGCTGAAGTCGGTTGCGCGCTCTCCCCAGATCGGGCGGGTTCTTTTTTCCGGTAAATATCTGTGAGACGTACGCAGGGGAGACCCCGAGCTTTCCAGCCAGTGTCTTTTGGCTCTTGCCCGCTTTTCTTACACGTTCTCTTGCGTATTCGCCGAAAGTCTTCATGCAGCAATAATAACCCGTTTGGTTATCGAAGTCAAATTCGATAATACCTCGATATTGGTATGATATTGCCGAGTAAGGTGGAAAGGCATCCTGACGAAGAGTGAGTTAACTATGAAGGGAAATCATGCAAAAAGGAGGACCGCAGGGCACATGGCCCTGGGGCCCTCCGCAAGAGCAAGAGCGGGGTTTTAGAATCGGAGAGAAAGATCCAGGTACAGGCCTTCCACGTCCGCGTCAACCGCGAGACGGGACCTGCTTCCATCCAGCTTCCACTGTTTGTAACCGAGTTTCATACCTGCATCCACATTCCTGCTCACGGGCGGCGCGATCCCCGCGCCCAGATCCCACGTAGAAAGGCCCAGCCCATTGAAGCTCATCCAACTGAACCTTCCCTCCAGGTAAGGCTTGTACCAGGAGAAAAACCCCGTATTGCTCGGTTCGTATCGAATGTGCGCGCCGATGGCCGGCTGCAGGATTGTCTGAGAGAAGTCCACGCTTTCACCATTGCTCTTCGCCACCCGCTGGTTCCACCTGATAATGTGGAAATCCGCATTGGGGCCGAAAAAGAGGTCTCGGTTAAACGCGACGTCATAATCCGCGCCCATGAGAAAGGTGGTCAGGTTGAGGCTCGCCTCGATCGCGTCATCCGGCTGAAGTAGGAGTCCGGCGAAATTGCCCTTGGTAGCCGCATGTCCGGTGCCGCTCCAATACCAGGGCAAGTATTCCAGCCTCAGCGCGACCTTCTCCCACAAGCGCAGATGCGAATAGAACTCCCACAGGGTATTCTCGGACGGCATGCGCAAATGACCGCTAAAGCCAAGAAAGGTCCCTTCTCCACCCTTGCTGACCGCGCGGGACATCCCCGAGAGGGTGCCAAAGAAGGGTCGGAGCCCCAGAGAAAGATCGTAGGTCCTCTTCGGGCAGAGGATCTCCCTGGATGCGCCCGCGGCCGATTCCCAACCTCCCACGCCACCATAGGCGGAGGAAAATCCGGAACCCGAAGTCCTTACTTTGACCGGGTACCGGTACTTCTGGTCCCAGGCGCCGGCCAGGCTCGCCCATGTGAAGAAGAGAGCCACAGTCAGCAGGGCCCAGGGAATTATCTTTTGGCCCCTTGCTACCATACGTTTACCTCCGAATGGTTGTGAACCGGAGCGCTGTAAACACGATGCCAGTATCCAGGAGACATCTTTCCGAATTTTAGCTTTGGCTGCCGGCTTTGCACAGGATCTCCCCCGACGGTTGGGTTACCGCAGGAGCGGGTCTCCACAAGATGCTCCTGTTGGGTATACCAAACGGGGGTGAAAGTCAAGAATTTTCTGTAATGATATGCCATATTATTTTGAGATGTTATTCCGAAAAGCTCAAGTTAATTCTAGAAATTGTGGGCTCTCAGCCCCAGGCCGCATCGGCATTCAGGACACCTGGCATCCCTGAATACTGTTTGAAATAATATCTAATAATGTCGAAGCAGAAAAGAGTTTTCTTCAAGTAATTCTTTATAAGCTGGCCCAACTTTAAAGAACTCACCACTATATTGTGCCCATCAGCAGCAAAAGGCCCAAATAAATCCCCTACTTCCCCACGCAAAAACGCTCGAATATCCGATCCAACACCCCTTCATCCACCCGTTCGCCTGTGATCTCCTGGAGGGACTCCAGGGATCGCCTTAGTTCCAAGGAGACGATCTCCAGTCCAGGCTTTTCACCCGCTTCTAGACTCCTGAGGATCTCGTTGATCGGCTCCCAAGCCGCATTCACCAGCAAGAGGCCGCGCTGGCTGAGACCCGCATTGTGACTCCCCACCGGGACCCTGGTCTTGTCCTCCCCCATTTGACGGAGCATTTCCGTCAGTTTATCAATACCTTGTCCAGTCTTTGCGCTGACCGAGAACCTCCCAGCCACGAGCGCGGAAGTACGGACCTCTTCCGGATCGATCTTCAGGCCAAGGTCGGTCTTGTTGACCAC
>JBMOME010000138.1:0-12565 GCA_049323095.1 Thermodesulfobacteriota bacterium | reverse complement strand
TACTGGCTCAAGCAGTGGTTGATTCCTTTAAGAAGCTCGATCCACGGAGCTTGATAAAGAACCCGGTTATTTTTGTTACCGAGTTTGGCGCCGCGGTTACTACCATCTCGATCTTCGCCAACAGTGGCTCCGAACCTGCATCTTTCGTTATACAGATCGCTGGTTGGCTGTGGTTTACGGTGCTCTTCGCCAATTTCGCGGAAGCTCTGGCTGAGGGGCGCGGGAAAGCTCAAGCACTTGCTCTGCGAAAGACCCGCACGAAGACAATGGCCAATTTGTTGAAAGCCGATGAATCAGGCACTGTGCAAGTGCCGGCTGAAAAGCTCAAGAAGGGCGATGTGGTCGTAGTCTCCGCGGGCGAAACGATCCCGGCTGATGGCGAGGTTATTCAAGGCGCGGCCTCGGTGGACGAGTCCGCTATCACGGGCGAATCCGCGCCGGTCATCAGGGAATCCGGTGGTGACCGCAGCGCGGTCACAGGTGGAACGCGGGTTCTTTCCGACCAGATTACTGTTCGTGTTACAGCCAATCCTGGAGAGAGTTTCCTGGACCACATGATCAATCTAGTGGAAGGAGCTCATCGACAGAAGACGCCGAACGAGATCGCTCTGACCATCCTCTTGTCCGGGCTTACGATCATCTTCCTCGTAGTGATCATCACGTTGAAATTCTTCGGTCAATACTCCGGCATTTCCTTTTCCCTCACGATGTTGTGCGCTCTGCTGGTCTGCCTCATACCCACGACCATAGGAGGGCTTCTCAGCGCGATCGGCATAGCCGGCATAGACAGGCTGGTTCGCCGGAATGTGCTCGCCATGAGCGGTCGAGCGGTGGAAGCCGCTGGTGATGTGAATGTGCTTCTCCTTGACAAGACCGGCACCATAACCCTCGGCAATCGGCAGGCAACGGACTTTATTCCTGCCGAGGGAGTCACTGTGGAGGCATTGGCAGACGCGGCTCAGTTGGCCTCGCTTGCGGATGAAACTCCCGAGGGGCGAAGCATTGTTGTTCTGGCTAAGAAATATGGGCTCCGAGGGAGATCAATTTCAGAGATGCCGAACGCCAAGTTCATCCCCTTTTCTGCCCAGTCTCGCATGAGTGGGGTGGATGTCGACGGAAAGCAGGTCCGGAAAGGTTCGCCCGATGCTGTGAAAGCTTTCATTGGTGACGATTTCCCCGCAAGCGTCGAGGCTGCGATCGAAAAAATCTCGTTGCGCGGTGGCACCCCTTTGGCGGTGGCTCAAAGCGGTCGAATCCTAGGGGTGATCCACCTCAAGGACATTGTGAAAGGCGGCTTGAGAGATCGCTTCGAACGATTCCGCGCGATGGGCATCAGCACGATCATGATCACAGGAGATAACAAACTCACTGCAGCTGCGATAGCCAAAGAAGCCGGAGTGGATTCCTTCCTGGCGGAGGCTAAGCCGGAAGACAAGCTCGATCTCATTCGCAAGCAGCAGGCATCGGGGCTTCTCGTGGCTATGACGGGTGACGGCACCAACGATGCTCCTGCGCTGGCCCAGGCTGATGTGGGCGTGGCGATGAATACCGGGACCCAGGCTGCAAAAGAAGCCGGAAACATGGTCGATCTGGACTCCAATCCCACAAAGCTCATCGAGGTTGTGGAAATCGGCAAGCAGATGCTTATGACTCGCGGCGCGCTTACTACCTTTAGCGTGTCCAACGACGTAGCCAAGTACTTCGCCATTATCCCGGCCATGCTCGTGGCGGCCTTTCCGATGATCGCGCCGCTCAACGTGATGGGACTTCACTCGCCGCTGAGTGCGGTCTTGAGTGCGGTAATCTTCAATGCCCTCATCATCGTGGCGCTCATTCCGCTGGCACTACGCGGAGTGCGCTTCCGCCCGCTCAAACCGGCAACTTTGCTGAGACGAAACGTCTTGATCTACGGTCTCGGGGGCTTGATCGCGCCTTTTGTGGGAATCAAGCTGATAGACATGCTGATCACCGCTCTTGATCTGGTTTAGAAGGGACGTTTGTCATGAAATCACTGCTCGAACAGCTTGAGATATCGCTCAGGGCAACCGTAGCGCTGGCCATTATTCTCTGTGGAATCTATCCGGTCGTGATCTGGGCAGTGGCCCAGGTGGTTTTCCCGTCTCAGGCAAATGGATCTCTTATTGCCGAGAGCGGGCGGAATGAGGGCTCCCAGCTTATGGGACAAGACTTTGTGGGAGACCGTTACTTTCACCCCCGACCATCAGCGGCAGGCAATGGCTATGACGCTGCCGATTCCGGCGGGAGCAACCTGGGGCCGCTCTCAAAAGAACTTCATCAAACTATTGCCGACAGGGTCCGTCGTTATCGCAGCGGAAACGGTCTTTCAGAAACGACTCTGGTGCCGGCGGATGCGGTGACTGCCTCAGCAAGCGGATTGGATCCTCACATCAGCCCAGCCAACGCGCAGCTTCAGGCGCACCGTGTTGTCAAAGCCCGCGGTATGAGTGAAGATTCCATGAAGCAACTGATTGAGCAACACACAGAGGGTCGAACCTTTGGAATCTTCGGCGATCCCCGGATCAATGTTCTCACACTAAATCTTGCCTTGGATCGAAAAAGATGATCGAGGCGAACGCTCCGGTAAAAGACAAGGCGCTCAGCTTTCTGAGGCTGATACGCCGCCACGAGCGCGGCAAGCTCAAGATTTATTTGGGCTATGGAGCAGGCGTAGGCAAGACATATCAGATGCTTCTTGAAGGCCACCAACTCAAGGCCGAAGGGGTGGATGTGGCGATCGGCCTTGTGGAAACCCATGGCCGAGCGGATACCTCGAAGCTGATCGATGGGCTGGAAGTAATTCCTCGCAGCCGTCACATGTACCGAGGCATCGTGCTCGAGGAAATGAATGTGGATGCGGTGCTCGCGCGCAAACCACAGGTAGCCCTTGTCGACGAGCTGGCCCACACAAACGTGCCGGGAAGCCGCAACCCGAAGCGATATCAAGATGTTCAAGAAATCTTGCAGGCCGGGATTCACGTAATCACCACGCTCAATGTGCAGCATCTGGAAAGCCTCTACGACACCGTGGAGTCTACGCTGAGGGTGAAAGTGCGAGAGCGTATTCCGGACTCCGCTGTCGCGGAAGCAGACCAGATCGTTAACGTGGATTTGGCACCCGAAGACCTGCGCAAGCGGCTGATTGAAGGAAAGATCTATCCGACCGACAGGATTGATGTTGCGCTCAACAATTTCTTCGCGGACACAAACCTGGAGATGCTCCGAGAGCTCACTCTCAGAGAATTAGCCTCACAAATAGATTTCAGAAGGCGAGAAATCGAGCATGCGACCGATTCCAAAGCCCCTGACCAAGTTATGGTCTGTTTGAGCTCCCGCGGCCCCAACAGTGAAATGCTGCTCCGCTATGGGTCCAGACTCGCGGGCCGACTGAATCGCAACTGGTACGCAGTCTATGTGCAAACACCTCACGAAGAACCGACCGTCATCGATACACAGACTCAGACGATGTTATCGAGCACCCTTACGCTCGCGAAGGAACTGGGAGCAATTGTCTTCACGTACAAAGGAGAAGACATCGTCAGTACCATACTGAGCTTTGCACGCGAATATCGAGTGGGACACATCGTCCTTGGGAAACCTACTACATTGCCTTTCTGGAAAAGGCTGCTGGGCCAACGAAGTGTGGCCGAAAGGCTCTTGTTGGAATCGAAAGGACTCACCATCGTGGTGCTCGATACCTGGAGGGAAGAGGCTGGCCTGCCTGCAGCGCCGGTTGAAGAAACGGCACGCGAACCGGATGTCGCCGTGCCTGTTCCAGAGCCTGCGGTGTCGCGCCTCGGCGATCTGTTGTCTCCGGATCGAGTTCTCATCTGGCAAGAGCCTCTGAGCAAGGAGCAAGCCCTTCGAGAACTTACCTCTGTGGCAGCCGGACACAACCGCCTCCTTGTCTCCGACGCTCTCTACGAGCGTGTGTTGAAGCGCGAAAAGGAGATTTCAACGTTCCTAGGGGACGGAATGGCTCTCCCTCACGCTCGAATCGAAGGGCTGACGATCCCCGTTTTGGCCTTGGGAGTAGCGCGGCAAGGTGTAGAAGGGGTGCAGTCGAGTCACACAGCTCACCTCATTTTGCTCATCCTCTCACCTGCTGATAACCCGAACGTCCAGGTTGAGCTTCTGGCCCAAGCCAGCCAAATAGCACGAAATCATCCGCTGATGAGAACCATATTCGCGGCCCGCGACGCAGATGACGTCCTTGAAGCTATCCGAGCCTCGGCCGGCGAACGACACGAATAGGCAAGTCCCAAGGCGACCTATCCGGCTTTTCCCTATTTCCTACGCTGATGACTCCGATGTCCCCTCCGGATGGACGTCTCTTTTTGTTACGGGGGCCTCGATTCCTGGCCAGAACCGCGAAGGATGCAGTGAACCAAGCGAACCCCATCGGTACGCAACAACGGTAAAACTCCAACAGGGAGTTCTCTTTACAGGGAGGGCACTCCCGGCAACTCTTTTGGTAGTTCATGCTTTTTGCAGATTCCTTGAAAACTCATCTCGACAGTTTGCCAGCCGCAACCCGTCCTTCCTAACTCGTCTTCTTGCGAAGATCATCATTGACGAGCTGCCGAGTGGTAGGCTAAATTCAAAAAAATCACTAAATTGGACCGTTGTTAACGCGATCATGGCCTTGCCTCTTCTAGGTCTCTTTTAGAGCAGTGCTGATGCGGTTCTTGGCCTATCATATCATCGTTCGTCTGCACAGCAGCAGATGACAGCGAAAGGGCATGCCAGCGCAGAAAGCCGGATTCTGGCGCTACTGCAACAAGCCGATATCACGTCTGACTTCAGGGGGCTGCGGTGGGAGACCGACGAATAAAGATTCTTATCGTTGATGATGAGCCGTACATCGGCGATCTGCTCACGCGTTACTTGATCCCCGAAGGGTACGACTGCCGAGTGGTCTTAAGCGGAGAAGAGGCCATGAAAGCCCTCGAATCGACCTCTTTTCCTCTGGTCTTGGCAGATATCATGATGCCCGGAATGTCGGGCATCGATCTTCTACACATTGTAAAGACCCTTTACCCGGATGTGGCGGTGCTCATGGTCACGGCAATAGATGACCGAGATACCGGCGTACTGGCCGTTGAGTTAGGGGCTTATGGATATATCATCAAACCGTTTGAACGCAACGAAATCTTGATCAATGTGGCGAATGCACTTGAAAGGCGAAGGCTCGCACTTCTGGTCCGAGAGGGGCGAGGCCCAACTCCCAGAGCGGCGCAGCCGGCTACTCGAAAGCGTCGCCCGGTTAAGATACCGGCGCGAAGGATCCTCGATCTTGTCAATTCCGGGATGGACGAGGCCGCACTTATGGCGGAACTCAATCTCTCTGCCAAAGCACTCAACAGTCTCATGGACCAGATGGTAGCCGCCGGACTGCTGAAGCAATCGGACGTTGACCGTCGAAGCTCCCTGTCTCCCGGCACGGTGGTGGTAGATCTTGAGCAAACCGTATTTACTGAGAGTAATAAAGAAAGGCCCGTTATCAGCGCAAGGGATGCCGCTGAATCCATAAAGTCCGGAATGGGGGATTCATCCCTCATGAAGCGATACGGGATTTCCGCAAAGGGTCTTCGAAGTCTATTCAGGAAATTGGTGGCTTCAGGATTCGTCGAGCAATCTGAACTTGATAAGCGGATGTCCGCGACTCACGAGTGGGCCGTCTTGGACGAGTGACCGGGCCTCGCCTCCTAAAGCGTCATAATTGAGAATTCATCTGGCGGTGGCTGGTGATGAGGCCATCTCGCTCTTCCTGACGTTGAACAATGTTACCTTTTGCCTTGCACTCTTCGGGAAGATCATACTTCTTGCAGGAGCCTCCTAGGTCATTCGGACAGTTTGCCGTCCGCATATGCCGCACACAATACTTTGTTCTTGCCGCTTCGCTTGGCCTCGTACATCAGACCGTCGGCCTGTTTCAGCATCGTGTCTACCGAGCCGGCTGGTGTCAGAAATGTTACAAGTCCCACGCTCAGCGTCACAGGCCACCTTTTCTCTTGCATCCTCTGATTCACGTTGTCCTTCACCCTATGCATGGCTCTGCGGGCACGCGCGACCCCCGTTTCAGGAAACAGAATGACGAATTCATCTCCTCCAACACGCGCCAGCACATCGGAATTGCGGATGCTATCGGCCAAAGTTTCCGCCACCGTTACGAGCAACTCGTCACCGGCAGCGTGACCATGAGAATCGTTGACGGCCTTGAAGTCGTCGATATCCATATAGGCCAGTGTGTATGGATGCCAGTGTCTGGATGTTCTTTCGATCTCTTTCCGAGCAGTCTCTTTAAATGCCCTGGAATTCAACGTTCCTGTCAATGGGTCCCTCCTGGAGATATCCTCCAGAGCCGCCCAAGAAGATCTCATGCGGGCCAGGGAGAGGGTCACCACCAGAAAGAATCCTAGTCTCACCAGGGTGTTCCAATAGAGGAACAAGGGATGTGAATAGACGCGACCTGAAGCGTGCTCTGCCATGAGCCAAGTTGCTGCACACAGCAGAGAAACAAGAATTCCTTCAAGCCATCCCACGCATGTACTGACCAGAACAACAGGGATCAGATAGAAGATAGAGAAGGAGAACTCTTCTCCGGTAAGGAAATCCATCAGCCCCACAAAGGCATCCAAAAGCACTGCGACCGCAATCAAGACCCACCGGGGCCTCTGCCTTATCCAGTCAATTGCAGATGAGAGTCCAGCTCCTCCTGAACCCGCCACGACCACCTTACCACCACCACGTTTCCGGGATCGGACCTCAGTTTGGGAAGAAAAAGGCCACGGGCTTTTCCGCCGTGGCCCTGAGATTTTATGGTGCTCGGAGCGAGAGTCGAACTCGCACACCCTTGCGGGCGGTGGATTTTGAGTCCACTGCGTCTACCGATTCCGCCATCCGAGCACGCGCGGTTAGAATCGGTCCTGATACGCAATCATCATACGCAGACGCACACGATTAATCAATCCGAAAAAAGCGTCGCCGAGAAGGTCAAAACGCATGGGCCGCTTCTCGATGGCAGCGAGTGGACAGATTACCGCATTGAGGTTGACATCGTCAGGGGCCCAGCCTAACATCCGCCACGTTTTGATGAAAAATCACCTCAAAATCCGAACATAATCTCCTAATCGCGAAAGGAATCATGATGCGTGAAGGGAAATATCTCGTTGACGAACTCAGTAAAGCGGAAAGCTGGCGCATCTTCCGAATCATTTCCGAACTGGTGGACGGGTTCGAGGCTTTGGCCGAGATAGGGCCCGCAGTGTCGGTCTTCGGGTCATCTCGGGTGAAAGAAAAGGATCCTGTCTATCGACTTGCCCACAAGCTCGGCAAATCGCTGGCTACAAACGGGTTCGCGGTAATAACCGGAGGTGGGCCCGGAGTCATGGAGGCCGCTAATCGAGGCGCCGCGGAAGGAGGTGGCAAGTCAGTAGGCCTGTGCATTCAGTTGCCTCAAGAGCAGCAGGCGAACCCATACGCAAATATTCGCCTTGATTTCAGGTATTTCTTTATCCGTAAGGTTATGTTCGTGAAGTATGCCGTGGCGTACGTGATCCTTCCGGGCGGTTTCGGCACGCTGGACGAGCTCTTCGAAGCGCTCACTCTCATCCAGACCATGCGCATCAAACCATTTCCCGTAATAATGATCGGCAAGGACTACTGGGAAGACCTTATCTTCTGGATCAGGCGGGAAATGCTCAAGAAGTATAAGATGATCGATCCCGCGCACTTGAACTTGTTGCAACTCGTTGACACTCCCGAACAGGCAGTCGCAGCCATTAAGAAGGTGCTCATCCTGTGAGAGCGTATTCGAGGCAATCTGTCTCTGAACTAGCCCTCTGGGGAATATCGAGAACCGTCCGGCCGAGGCGCGGCTAGCGGGTCAAAGAATACGGCCTTGCGTCATATCGTGGCGTCGAAGCGGCATTTGATGCTCGGCTTTTCACCGGCGGGATCATCGGGTCATACCCCGGGGGAGGCGGAACAGGTGCGCACGACCAAACCAACGGTCTGGGCGGCTCGATTATGGGCGCTACGAGCGGTGGGGCAGGGGGGTACAGGGGACTCTTCGTGCAGCAAGCAGTCTTGGCCACCACAGGTGGTCTGCAGACCGGAACAGTCGAGTGTGGGTAGCACTCATATGTGCACGGCTGCGCGGCAATCAGGCCGGGAGCGGTTGCAGCGACGAGGACAATTACAATAATGAGTAAATATCTTAACTCCATACCCGTGGACTCCTCAACAAGACAAAACTTTAAAAGAAGGCTCTAGTTACTTGATTCAATGTAATTTTAACATAGTATTCTCCAAAAGTCCATGATATTCCAGAGCTAGACCTGCTTCTTCGATCAATGCATCCCCCTGGCTTGAGACCTTCGCTGGAAATCCCTCAGACCAGCTTACACCTCAAGCGCCTGGCTCCTCTTGCTTTTTCCACTCATTCACCTAAACTCATTATCAGCGTGCTTCTTTATAAACCTGCCGGGTAATCATGACGAAACCGGATGTTGACATCATAGTGGTCGGCGCGGGTCACGCCGGGTGCGAAGCAGCTTTGGCTCCTGCGAGGATGGGTCTCAAGGTGTGGATGTACACCCTGAACGTGGACACCATCGGGCTCATGCCGTGTAACCCTTCGATCGGAGGCCTGGGAAAAGGGCATCTAGTCAAAGAGGTTGATGCTCTTGGCGGGCAGATGGGCCTCGCGGCCGATGCTTCCTGCATTCAGTACAAAACCCTCGGCACAAGGAAAGGCCCTGCTGTCCAGGGATCCCGAATGCAGTGCGACCGGAGCGACTATGCCCTGGCCATGAAGTACGCGGTTGAGCAAGTACCGAACCTCGTGGTCCGCCAAGAAATGGTTGATGCTCTCTTGTTGCAAGGCGAGCGCTGTGTGGGTGTGAAAGAGCGATCCGGTTACGAGGTAAGTGCCGTCGCGGTGATTCTTGCCACCGGCACGTTTTTGGACGGCATGATCCACGTGGGAGGACGCTCGTTCCCCGCGGGACGAGCCGGCGAATTTCCTGCCAGGGAATTGGCGGTTCAGTTGAAAGCAATGCAGCTCCCCTGGGGTCGGTTCAAGACCGGGACTCCTCCGCGGCTCAAAGGTTCAACTGTGGATTATTCGGCTATGGAGGAAGACGCGGGAGACCACGTGGTGCGCCCGTTTTCGCTGCGCACCCAGAGCGTCAATCGTCCGACTAAATCGTGTTTCAAGACACACACGTCCAGTCGGACCCATCAGATCGTACGTAATAACCTAGACAAATCACCGCTGTATTCGGGCGTTATCACGGGCACACCCGCGCGGTACTGCCCGTCTTTGGAAGACAAGGTTGCTCGATTCGCCCATCGGGAGCGCCACCCGGTGGTGGTGGAACCCGAAGGGTTGCTCACATCCGAAGTTTACGTCAAAGGCCTGGGGAATTCGCTCCCCACGGAGTTCCAAGTGGAGCTGGTTCGGTCGGTTCCCGGGCTGGAGCAGGCCGAGATCGTGAGGCCGGCGTACGCGATCGAGTATGATTACATTGACCCCACCTGTCTGAAGCTCACGCTTGAAACGAAACGATATCGGGGCTTGTACTTAGCGGGGCAGATAAATGGAACTTCCGGTTACGAAGAGGCCGCGGCGCAGGGTTTGTGGGCCGGGATCAACGCCGCGATGGCGGTGCTGGGTCGTGAGCCGTTCATCCTGGATCGTTCCGAGGCATACATGGGCGTGATGGTGGACGATCTGGTCACGCTCGGAGTCACGGAACCGTATCGGATGTTCACGTCACGGGCTGAGTATCGGCTGCTTCTGCGTGAGGACAATGCTGCCGAGCGACTTCTGCACAAAGGAAAGGAAGTGGGACTCGTTTCTGAGGATCAGGCTGCGACCTTGGATACTCGAATGAATCAGGTGCAGCACTATCTCAGGATCTTGGAGTCGGTCGTGGTGAAGCCGTCCCCCGAAGTGAACGAACGGCTCCGCAGCAGGGGCGCATCTGAGCTGGTCGAAGCGGTCAGCGCTGCCAAGCTTCTGAGGAGACCTGAAGTCCAGATCGCGGATCTTGTGCATCTCGGCCTTGTACCGGCGGACATCTCTCAGGACATGGCGCGGCGACTGGAAATCGAGCTCAAATACGAGGGATACATTGAGCGACAACGTCGCGAGGCCGGCCAGTTCAAGAGAATGGAAAAATCAACCTTGCCCGAAGATCTCGACTATGACGCGGTCTCGGGACTTTCCAGAGAGCTGCGAGATAAATTGAATGCCATCCGGCCGGCCAATTTGGGGCAGGCGTCCCGCATTCCAGGAATAACCCCTGCCGCCATTGCTGCACTCATGGTTAGACTCCGCCGGCGCGGCTGACCCAAATTCCCGATTAATAGATAGCCTGTCGGCATTTCATGCTAAAGAAGCGGCAAAGATTGATTCCTATCTGCGGATAGACCCTCATAATTTCGATGAACTGATGATGGGGCAACAAGAAAGCCTCTGATTCTTCCGCCGCGATGCACGTGGCATTCGGAGGCATGCGGGTGAACATGCTCAATTCGCCCAAGAACGAGCCCGCGCCGATTACTGCCCGTTCCTTTTCGTTGGGTGTGCCCCAACCGTTCACGATTCTCACCGACCCTGTCATCACGAGGTATATGGTAGAGTTTTCTTCGCCTTCCACGATCATCGCGTCTCCCGCGTCGAAGTGTTCCACTTTCAACACCGTGGCGATGGCGTGGAGCTCCCTGATCCCCATGTCCTCGAAGAGAGTGAAGTTCCGCAATTTGTTGATCATTTCTATAATCTCGGGCATCTGGGCCACCTCGTTTCTCGTTCGGGCAAGCGCGTACCTCGCTAGCTCCTGGACTCCAGGGTTTTCGTCAGCCAAGCGCTGCTCGATCACGGGGATGAAGCTCTGGTCGGGCATGTGGTCCGCAATAACAAAGAGCGCCATGATTCGCGTGACAGGGTCGTCCGATTCAGCGAGGAAGGTAAGCAGCCTTTCAGGGTTGTCCTTGCGAATCAGCGGAAGATGTTGACGGCCTTTCTCAATCTTCTCGTCCAGGGGCACGTCTTCTATCAACGGTATCAGATACGGCGTGATCTCTTTCTCTATGGAGTTTTCCACAAGTTCAACAGCAATGGACGCTGTCTCGGATTTGAGCGCGTTGTAAATGAGCCGCATGTCCGCATGGTACACCCAAAGCGCGTAGAAGATCAGGCGGAGTATCTCATCGTTGGTTTCTCGAAGGTGCTCTTTGAGCATGGTGACGCTCACACCGTCGCTCTCGGCCTGCATGCGCCGGAGCACTACCAGATTTGAATACGCGTCCCCAAGTTCTTTCGCCAGGAAGGGCACTACTTCAAAGCCTTTGAGCCCTGAGAGACGTATGACCTCGAGTATTCCCTGTTTCATCCGAGGCGTAGAATCGATCAGTGACACTTCGAGATAAGGGAGGATCTTGTCTCGGTAGGCAATCAGGCCTTCTATGGCCGCGTTGCGCACGTGAATGTCCGTGTCGTCCAGAAACCGCACCAGTTGTCTTACCGCTCGGATATCCTGCGTCACCGCGAAAGATGCCGCGGCCTCGGCTCGCGTGTTCGGGTTGGGATCGTCAAGCATCTTGAGGGCCACTTCCGCCTCGATGGCAGGCACCCTGCCGGTGGCGACGGCCGCGGCTTCTTCTTTCCGATCCTCCACAGCAACGGGACCGAGCTCCATAGCTGCGCCGCCGCTGTCGAATGCTCGTACGGATTCCACCTGGTCGAAATCGATCTCCTTCTCCGCGATCACCTGTTTCAGGATTCTCTTGTAGTGCCTCCGAAAGATGAGTGTCTCCACCACCCACCAGATCGACAATACAAATGCGAGGTAAGAGAAGGACCGCGCGTCCATGACCGGCTTGAGTATGATCATGGACATTGAGCCCGCCAACATTCCCACTTTTAGGACCGTGCCGCGAATGAAGCGCCGGCTCCACGCGATAAGCTCTTTCGGGAGCACATTGTAAAGGATCTTGTTGACCGGCCCTGATATCGCCCTCTGGATAAGTATCGCGGTGAACTGCCCGTAACACGCGACATAGATGTTGAAGAAAGCCTGCAGAGACCCGAACAAGAGTGCGAAGTTTACCGGATGAACCAGAGACGCATTGGCGAGCCCCATAGTCGTATAAAGGCGGCCAACGAAGAAGAGCAACACGAACGTCATCAGAGTCGTCATTCCTCGAAAGATGCTGAGGAATGAGATAAGGGCCTGCTCCGATGCGAAGGTGTGATTGGCTATCACATTGAATTGATACAAGAAGATTGGGAGCAGTATGTTCGGGACCAGCCCGGTGACGATGAGATAACGCACCATAGGATATTCAGCGATAAGCGATGGGACTCGTGTGATCGGTATCCGGCCGGTGTCACCCTTTGCAGTCGCGGTAGCGGCCCTAGGCTTCTGGCCCTTGAATACTTCGGGGCCGGTCCGGGCCAAGAAGAAGGCGGTTGCGAGGCATACTACGGCAAATACCAGCAGGGTCGGGTCTTCACCGATGACGAGCGTGATGG
>JBMOME010000137.1:0-12574 GCA_049323095.1 Thermodesulfobacteriota bacterium | reverse complement strand
CGCCTCACGGCGACCGACGCATGACTCGGGGCCGGTGTGGCTCGCTAGGCCTTCACCGTATGGCTCTTTCATCCACAACTCCCTGCCGGTTTTGACCGGCGCACTAAGGATTCAGTTACGTGCGGGAGTCAAGTGCAACTAACCTGTCATTGCGAGGACCCCGGACTCGATCCGGGGGACGAAGCAATCCCCTCTTTTGAAGGTAGGGAGATTGCTTCGCTGTGCTCGCAATGACACTCTCCCCCACGCGTAACTCAACGATTACCATTTGATTTCTGACCACTCAATTGCGAGGCCGCGTGATCCACGCACCCAGAGGCAAAACACAACGTTCCTGTCGAGCACCGCATCCTTCGCAAGTCAGGGATAGCGGGCTGCGAGGCTTTCAAATGCATCTCGATGCAGGAGAAACTCGTATGCGAGCATTTCCTTGGTCATAGCTTCTCCCGGAGCCAATTTGTAGTCAGGTCCGGGGCTTGGGTACCATACTGTTTTGCCAGGTTCTTTTTCTCCGCGTGCTATGAAAACGAACTCTTCGCCAGCCGCGGCTTTTCCGTTCTTGGCTTCAAGGCTGTCTCTGATTCCGATGCGGAACGTGGAATAATTTGTGCCATCGATCGTTGCTTTGCCCTTTGCGTCCACCAGGTACCCTGAAATGGCCCCCGCGATCCAATTCACTTCACATATAACAATATCTTTCACCCCTTTTGCTTCCAAACCGCGCAGAGCAAATAAGGCTGCTTCGCGGGGTGAAATCGGCTTCACTTTGGAATCTTGAAACAAGGTTGCTGAAGGCGTGTCCAGCTTGGCATTCTTGTGGAGGTGCTGGTCCAGCGACGATGCCGAACAGAATCCCTGCATCGTCATGAAACATAAGACAAGACCGGTGAATGATACGGTACGCATTTTCAGGCATTCCTTTTCGGATGGGCTCAGTAAAATGAATCTCGCCTGATCCCTTTTCAGTTGGTTGCAAGACCTCTATATCTCGTTGTAATACCGTAGGGGCACTTCGAGGAGGCTGTCTCAAAACTTTGATCCCAATCGAGATCGTGCCACGGCTAGTGAAGAAGGTCCCATCTGGGTGGCCCCGACGTTCCCGCGGGACGCGGGATCGGGGTCGCGAAGCGACAAGAGGTTCATTAGCTACAATATGCTGCTTTCGGCCCTTTTGCTCACCAAGCCATCAAGAAGATAAGCCTCCTGTGCCTTCGGCACCGGGACGTATAACGTCCCGGCCACCCTCGCATCGTAGCACGATATTCCAAGTTCCAGGACTTTTGAGACATCCTCCGAGAAGGGCCCTGATTTCGGGCGGTTCACGAACCGCCCCTACATTGCGTCACAACGTCCTCTTGTCCCGCAGTGGTTTCGCAACCGGTTGTAGTCGTTCACCCGTAAGATGTAGGCACTCCGCGTTTCATGGGGCAATCGCTTCCTGTTATTCCTTTGCACCGCGGGCCCTCAGAAGCTCCTCGATTTCGTGGCGTTTGTTCGTGCGTGCCGTTTGCAGCACTGTCTCGCCATCCTTGGTTTTCGCGTTGGGGTCAGCTCCCTTGTCCAGAAGCATCCTCACAACGCCTGGGTGGCCGCCTGCGGCTGCACTGTGCAGGGGCGTCCAGTCGTTCGTGGTTTTGGCGTTTACATCAGCACCCTTTTGCAGGAGAGCTTTCACGACTTCCGGGTAGCGTTTCCATGCAGCTTCCATAAGGGCAGTTTGACTTCTCTTGTCTTTTGCATTGGCCCCAGCGCCTCTTCCCAACAGAGTTTTCACGACTTCCACGTGACCTCTCCCGGCAGCGAACATTAGAGGTGTCAGGCCTTCTGCATCCGTGGCGTTTACCGCAGCGCTCTTGTCCAAGAGTTTTTCCACAACTTCGGCATTACCTTTGCCGGCACCGAACATCAGAGCAGTTGTCCCGCCTGTCGATTTCGCATTGACATCTGCCGCTTTGTCGACCAGGAGCTTCACCACGTCCACTCTCCCCATTTGAGCAGCACGCATCAGAGCCGTCCAGCCTCCGTTATCCTTTGCATTGACATCAGCGCCTTTGTCCAGGAGCAGCTTCACTAGTTGCGCGTGATCTTTCGGAGGTCTGGTACTCATATCAATCCCGAAAATCTTCTGTATGGACGTCGCTTCTGGGTGACCGTCCATGACAGCGGTCATCAGGGGCGTCAGTCCTTCGTCGTCCTTCACGTTTACATTAGCGCCTTTTTCCAAAAGCAACTGCATCACCTCTACGTTCCCAATATCCGCAGCTTCGATCAAGAGTGGCAGGTCAAAAAAGCCCAGCCCATTAGCATCAGCGCCGCTATTCAAGAGACGGGCGACTTCCGCCAAATCGCCTTTCGAGGCAGCGTGTATCAGAGCTTCATTCTTGTCAGTGGCCGAGACTATGTGCGGAGCCAGCGCCAGTACCAGTGCAATAGCGAGCGTAACTGGGGTGATTCGGGCAATTCGCGCGTGCTTTATAGGCATGTCACACTACTCCCTGTTATCGGGATTGGACAACGTGAAACAAGCGTCTGCGGCCTGTCATTTCTCCAACGGAAGGATCTTCACCACCTGGCCGGCAGTCCTTCCGAACACGTCCGAATCGTACATCAGAGCGATCCTTGAGCTGCGCAAACCATCACCATGAGCATGAGGAACGGCTTCCATGCCACCCCGACCATGAACGCCCTTTTCATGATTGCACCCCTGAGGAATCTTGGCAGCCCGACACGATGGCCCATTCAACATGTCTTAACGAAGATCTGAATCCAAAGGTTTCTTATGCTATCGCTTCACGTAAAGGCATTCAATCAATTTCTTGACGTCTCGCTCCTCAAATGTATGCGTTGGTACTAATTCGCAGTCATAGAAGTTCGGCAGGGGGGTCGTACGCTGGGGATTCCCTTCACTACGGACGATGCAAGGCCGTGTGACCTTCGTTCAGGAGATCCCAGCGTTTCAGCAAATGCTGGACAGCGGAAGAGGATTCCATCCGACTCGACAACTTCACTTGAAAAGAAACTGAGCAAAAACTGCCAGCCAAATCGGTATTATTGCATACTTAGCCGAACGAGCGACTTCCTTTATCCTTTGCACTAGTGCCACGTTTGCCGTCGATGAATTCGAGGTGGCGAAAGCCGCGATCCCGTATCCGCATCCGGCCAGGTTGTTTCTCCACTTGATATGTCCTGTCTCCGGATCGAGGCAGAACAGTCTGCCCATAGTGTGGGCGAAGATAGAGCCGTTGTCGAAGACAACATTAACGAAAGTGTCTCCAGCGAGATTCCAACGGGGCAGAGCCGTTCGCCAAATTACGTTTCCTGTCTGGCGATCCAGCGCGAGCACTTGAGCCTTGATTCCCACGTACAGGATTTCATTTGTGTCCATATCCCCCTCCTCTCCGGATTTCCCGCGAAGCGTGCGCGTAGCGCAAATCTTTTGCAGCAAAGGGCCTTCCGACTCTCTGTTGAGCCTATCTCTCTACCGTTCTATCGGTCAAGTAGAATGATTGGCGCCGTAAACTAGCGATCTCCTGCCCCTGTCCGAGCCAGGGGACGGCGGAATTGTCATTTCAAGCGCAGCCATTGTAGGGGCAGGCCTCGTGAGGCTGTCTCAAAACCACGATCCCACTCGAAATCGTGCCACGATCGCCGAGACAGACCCCAACTGGGTGGCCCCGACGCCATACGTCGGGGTCGCGCAGCGACAGGAGGTTTATTCGGGCGGATATGCGACTTTTGGCTTTGTTGCTCGACAAGCTGGCAAGAGAACAAGCCTCCTGTGCCTTTGGCACCGGGACGTATAACGTCCCGGCCACCCGCGCATCGTAGCACAATGTTCCAAGGTCAATGGCTTTTTGAGACAGGCTGCTCGTGCCTGCCCTTCCTGAAATAACCGGCATCCCGCGAGACGCGGGAATACCGGGCACCCACAAGGGATGCCCCTACTGATCCGCTTTGGGCCGTGATCGGCGCAAGCGGGGACCTGGATTCTTGTTCCCGTTTTCACGGGAATGACGTTCTTGCACAGGAATGACGTGCGGTCGGCTAGTGGTTTCGTCCTCAGTTAGAGCGTATTTCGGCTCGCACCGCGTTGAGATTTCTTTTTCATCTTATTCGCTACAGACGGTTTGCACCGTTTTTGCTCAAAATTGCCACAATCTTTCCTCTTCCTCTCCATCACGGTTGCACAAACGCCTGATACTGTTTTGACGCTGGATTCTCCGTCGGCCACCACCGGCGCTCAGTAACGCACATCAACAAAGAGGGAGGGACACCATGAAAGAACGAGCAAACCACTTGGAGATAGGTGCATTCAACATTTTTCGAATCCTGGCTGGTTTTAGCATTCGAGGAAAAAGAGGACCTACTTTCGTCCTCGTGTGCCTCGTGAGCCTTCTGCTGCCGCTTAGCGCACAGGCCGCGGGCGAAACGCAGCAAAAGCTCCTTTCACCGTATTTCTTTGTGGAAAGCGGCAACGAGGGGCTGGAATGCTTTCCGTTAAAGTCAACTTCGGTGGCCGCGACCATCAACGGAGTAATCGCGGACGTCAAGGTAACTCAGGAATATGCCAACCTGGGCACGCAGCCCATCAATGCGCGCTATATCTTTCCCGGTTCTACTCGCGCCGCGGTGCACGGAATGCGCATGACCGTGGGTGAAGAGGTGGTGGTAGCTCAGATCAAGGAACGTGAGCAAGCGAAGACCGACTTTGACAAAGCTAAGGCCGCGGGACAGAGCGCGTCTCTGCTGGAGCAACAGCGGCCCAATGTTTTTTCCATGAAGGTGGCCAATATTATGCCCGGTGACAGAGTAACCATTGAACTGCATTACAGCGAATTGCTGGTGCCGGAAAAAGGCAAGTACGAATTCGTTTATCCCACGGTTGTTGGGCCGCGTTATTCCACCATTCCGGAGGCCGGAGCGGCGGATCACCACCAATGGCTCAAGAATCCTTATTTGACCGAAGGTAAGGAGCCGACCAGCACGTTCGCCATGAATGTCACCCTGGCAGCGGGTATGCCCATCCAGCGGGTGGCCTGTTCAACGCACGCGACCGACGTGGCCTGGGACAACAAATCGCAAGCTCGCATTAGTCTGGCGCAAAATGAAACCAAGGGCGGCAATCGAGACTTCATCCTTGAATACCGCCTGGCCGGCGATCAGATCCATTCCGGGCTGATGCTTTACCAGGGTGAAAAGGAAAACTTTTTCACGCTCATGATGCAGCCGCCCGCGCGGGTTGCGACCGATTCCATCCCACCCCGGGAATACATTTTTGTAGTGGACGTGTCCGGTTCCATGCACGGTTTTCCCTTAGAAACGGCCAAGGTGCTCTTGCGGAGACTCATCGGCAGTCTGCGACCGACCGACACATTCAACGTTATCTTATTTGACGGCGCAGCCCACGTAATGGCTCCACAATCTGTGGCTGCGGATCAGGCCAACATTGCGTCCGCACTGAATTTGATAGACGCACAGCGGGGAGGTGGCGGCACGGAGCTTTACAAGGCCCTGCAAAAGGCGCTTGCCCTGCCGCGCACCGAAGGTTCAGCTCGCACGGTAATCGTGATCACCGACGGATACATCGCCGCGGAAAGGAATGTCTTTAGCCTAATCAGCGACAACCTAAACCGATCCAACCTATTTGCTTTCGGTATAGGTCGTAGCGTGAACCGGTACCTCATTGAGGGCATGGCAAAAGCAGGGCAGGGCGAACCCTTTGTGGTTACCGAGCCCGCGGCAGCCGCGGACGCGGCCATGAAATTCAAAGAGTACGTCCAGGCCCCGGTTCTGACGGGTATTAACATCGATTTTGGCTCATTCCAGGCGTACGATGTGGAGCCGGCCGTTCACGGCGATCTCTTTGCCGAGCGCCCTTTGGTGATGAGCGGCAAATGGCGCGGTCTTGCCCACGGTACGATTCGAGTCCAGGGAACCGCGGGCAAAGGTCCCTATGATCAGAGCCTTGAGGTGGCGCAAAACAAGCCGTCCGAAACCAACGGTGCCTTGCCCTATTTATGGGCCCGAAAGCGAGTATCGCGGCTCATGGATTTTGCGCCCAGAAAAGCTGATGAGGACACGCGGAAAGAAGTGATTCAACTGGGGCTCAAATATGCGCTGCTGACACGTTTTACTTCTTTCGTGGCAGTACACGAACTGGTGCGTAATCCGAAGGCTTCAGCTCAGGATGTGGCTCAGCCGTTACCCCTTCCCAAGGGTGTGTCCAACTTAGCTATAGGCCCGGTAGGCGCAGTGGGCGCTCAGAATGTGCCTGAGCCGGAAATGTACGTTGGACTCGCTCTACTGGGACTGCTGGTATTTGCAAAGCTGTGGCGCCGAAGGCAGCACAAAAGTGAATAGCAGCTCGGCATTTGCCCGACAGGCAGGAGAAATGTCATGCGAAGCTTATCGTCAGGCATCGCAAGTTACTCAGTTGATAGAAGTGAACCCGCTTTGGATGATTTCATGGGCACGTACATCCGGCCGCGTGTATTGGCCGCGTGTTTGACCGTGCTGATCATGCTGCTCCTCAAGCACCATTACAGCGTGGCTACAGCAGAGCAGCTCGACTGGATCCTCGCGCCCACTGCCACGCTGGTAGCTTGGGTTACGTCAGCGAATCCGGTCCTTGAAAGCGGCGTAGGTTACGTGGATTTTGCCAAAGGCATTATTGTGGCTCCGGGATGTGCGGGCGTCAATTTCATGATCATGGCTTTTGGATTGGCCGCGTTTTACGGGCTGCACCAAACACGACGTTTGCTAAGCCAGCTGACGTGTTTCACAGTAGCATTGGTCGCAGCCTATGGCCTTACTATTATGGTGAATACCATGCGCATCGCGCTCTCAATGACCCTTTACAATGCCAATATTTACACTGAATGGCTTACACCAACGCGGGTGCACCGTCTGGCCGGAGTGGCGGTGTATGTGGGGGCTCTATGGCTGTACTTTCTCGGCTTGCAGCCGGTGATAGCATTTCACTGCCGACGATTTGATCATCGACAGCTCCACAAGAACAGCCATTCGTCGGGTTGGCTCGTCGTGGGCTGGTATCTGCTGGGCGCAGTCGGCGTTCCCCTGGCAAATGGGGCGTGGCAGAAGGGTCTACCCGCGTTTGGCGAACATTGCGCCACAGTGATCCTCGGCGGTCTTACCATCTTCGTCGCGGTCACGATGGTAGGTCGCCTCTTCAAGATCCCCTGCGGGCGCATATCAGATCGCTTCATCGCCTCTTGCATTTCCTTAATCTTTAGCGGGAAGAATGATAATTCTGATTGCGGGGATTACTGCGGTGGCCGGCCGAAGTAAGTCGTGGCGCGGGAAGCGATTCATACAAAGTGTCCCCATCGGCCACGTCGTCCCACTCTTGACACCAGAACTACAGCAACTTATGCTGAGAATTGACTCAATGTAGGCGGGAGCGACGCCTCAAGAAGCGAGGTCCCACACAACCACGGGCAACATACCTCTTTGACGTCAGGGGTGGCTGAAAACCTTCAGCCCTTCTTAACCACAGAAAGGAGTGTGTGCTATGAAAGCAGGCATCTTCTTCACCGGTTCGGGCCCCATCCTCCTGTTGACGTCGTACGGATCTCTCACTGAACGGGCTCTTGTGGAAAAGCTGTCAACCAAAGGGATCAAGAAGTTCGTCGCGTTCGAAGTTCCTTTGGACCTGGCGCAACAGAAGTACGGACAACATTTCAAGGTGATCATGGCGGATCTTCATCAGGAGGACGATCTGAGGGTCCTCGATTACGACGGGCACCATGTCTTCAACCTTTTCCACCTCAAGGATCTTGGCGCCCCCATGTTTCATGAGCCGTAACACGCTCAGGCCGTTTAATTGTATTGTTGATTGCATCTGAGCCCTCACATCCCGGCCAGCCGGGATTTTTTGTCATTAGTCAGTGCACTTTACCATCCGTTCGTTTCACGGTAGTCGATACCAGGGAACGTTCATGTGGTTTCTATCTTCACCCTGACACCATGCTGTCAGGCTGTGCTTAATCGAGGGCCAATGAAGACATATCGGTTGACTGAGGGGCGTACGCAAGGTACGCTCAAGAGCGCGCTGAACAAGCTTTTCCCGTATGTGACGATGGTTTCGTCTCCGGAGGCGCACATCCATGCAATGCCCAAAGTGCGGCTTGGGACAGCCTGAAACGAATCTCGAGTGCCCACGGTGCGGCGTGATATTTTCCAAGTTGACCGGTCGCTCGGCCCCGTCCACGGAAGCCCCTTACCAGGACACGCCTTCCAGGAAGACTGCACGCCTAGAATCCCCCCTGCCGACATTGCCGGAAGACCGTCAGCCAATGCCGGAGAGACGGCGTGAGTCTACACGACGCGTCCCGGAATCACGAAGCCCAGCTCTGCACGCAGCCAGTTTCCAGCTTGAAGAGGAGGTGGAGGAAGCAGTAGAAGAGGCGCCGCCCGAGCCCCGTCGATTGGACGGGACCGACCTGCTCCTTTTCGGGATCGGAGCGGTCTTGGCGCTGGCTTCGGTGGTTTCCGGGTTCATCCGGAACACCTTTTCCACCGCCATGATTCTGGTGCACGAGATGGGGCACACCATATTTGGATGGATCTACGGGTATCCGTCACTGCCTGCCTTTGACTTTGTTTACGGCGGTGGAATGACCTTGCACATAGAGAGGTCTTATCTTCTTCTCGGCGTCATTTACGCGTTACTCGTATGGGCAATCTGGTTTTGGCGCAAGAACGCGGCCGCGGTCGTCGTGCTGATCATCTTGGGAGTCATCCACGCGGCGACCTCATTCAGCCGCACACACGAGGTGATAATTCTGTTCATGGGGCATGGAACGGAGCTTGCGATCGCGGCCATATTCATCTATCGCGCTCTGAGCGGTGCAGCCGTGGTCCATACTGCTGAACGGCCCTTGTACGCGGCGGTCGGATTGTTCATAGTGTTTTACGACCTTAGCTTCGCATACGCATTGATTACGAGCGCTGATGCGCGAGCGCTCTACGGAGAGGCCAAAGGCGGCGGCCACTGGATGGATTTTAGCCGAATCGCGGGAGAATATATGCATACCAAGCTAAGCACCGTGGCTCGATTTTTCTTGATCTGCTGTTTGCTCCCCATACCTGTCGGCTATCTCCTGTTTAGGTATCAGGAGTACCTTCGCAATTGGATTGGCCTGCTCGCGCGACGAACCACTGACTAAGGTCCCTGATAGCCATTTCGCCGGCGCACCGAGGGCCAAGACCGGTATTGGCTCGTGCTGACCTGACCGTCCGCCGAGCGCTTTTCGCGGCTCCATGGCTTGAGGTTGCCTCCAAGGTGCTTTCGGCGCGAGAAATCGGACCGCTTGATCCTCGCCCCATTCAAAGCTTCGCAGGCTAGGGAAGCGTATAGTCGATCACGGCATCTATGACCATTTCGCGTTTGGGGTCCTCAGACGCGGGCTTGGTTCCCTTGCCGGCGAAAGAGACAGAACCTTTAATACCCTTGTACCGGCCTCCTCCACCCAAAATCGTCCCGGTTCCTTTGCTCGTGGATAGTTTATCCGGGTCGATTCCTGCATTGGCAGCCCATTTGAACGTTATGAATGTGTCGTCTTTGAAGGTCATTTTGGTGTAGCCGTTTGTGGTTCCGCCCTTGCCTGCCATAAAGTCGAAAGTCGAGACCATTGCGTACTTTGCGGTCTGACCGTCGTCGAAGACAGCATTACCTTCTCTCACGTCTAAACCGATCACGTGGCCTTGGACGTCGCCTGCAGGAACGTACTCCAGCTTGACGGAATAGTTGGTCACTTTGGCCTTAAGCGTCTCAGCCTCGGCGGGAGCGGCTGGATAGCCGATCGCCATGGTGATGACGATTATAGCCATAAGTCCGAAAAGAGCGAGATGCATGTGGCGATTCTTCTCCTTGCTCATGATGTCTCCTCATATGGATTTAGGTTCGACCGGGCTATCATAGAGCGTGTCTATGGCAACGGCTATTCGGAGAGGGATCATTTTCAGCCCGGCACGGATTCTTTTGAAGCCGGAAGAAAGGATGAACAGACTTTGGCATCCGCATGCCAGGTCTTTGTAGGCATGTGAAGCAATGGATTCCGATTTCAAGCTCTGAGTAAGAATGCGCTCTTTCTGGCCAAGCCTTCAGAGCACCGGGTAATTTGTAACCGTTCACTTACGCGAGGTGCTTTGACGCTACCTGTCATTGCGAGGACCCCGGACGTGATCCGGGGGACGAAGCAATCTCGTTCCTTTAGCACTGAGATTGCTTCGTCCCGCGTCTCGCGGGACTCGCAATGACAGTACTGGGCCGCTGGTAACTGAATCATTACGGGAAGTTCAAGAATCTCCTTGAGGTGTTGAAAAAGGGATGGTAGGCTTCCGCAGAGATTTCGACTGCCTATCCCTGAAAGCAATTCACGCGAGATCAGGCGGGAAGATCCGCTTCACGGACTTCGTCCGACAAAGCTTACCGAGGCGACGGAGATGAATGGCAAAGTCTCAAGACTACGACTGACACATCAAGACTTCTCAAACATTGTTCAAGAAATGCCCTTTGCGTCCCATGAAACATCCGATGATTTACATCGGACGCAACCTGTCTTGCGGGGCGCCCTCCTAAATGGAAGGAGGGAGCATTGTTATTTGAAGCCGGGCTTGAAGATCGCGATAACAGACTATTATCTTCACCCCGAGATTGAACTCAACGGAGAATTTTCTCAAACAACGCTTGCGTTCACCCTAACTATTGAAGGCTCGTGGGATGGATCCGTAAGGGACCGTCGAGGAGCGAGCCCGGTATTGCACGTCAAACCGGGGTTAAACGTGGCTACCATAGGTCCCCCACAGGAATACAGACTGAAGATCAAAGGTGGTCAGTCACACAAATCCGTCAGGGTGGAGATCACAGAACCGTTCCTTTCAACGATGTTTGATGGAACCGATATGGACCAGTTGGCCGAGCGGATATTGACGCCATCAGAGTCCAGGCGATTGCTCGTCCACAGAAACCTTTCTCCTGCGCTACAGTGCGTGGCTCATCAACTGATCAATTGTCCTATGCACACGGGGGCAAGACGACTATTCTTGGAAAGTAAAGTGCTGGAAATCGTGGCCCATCACCTGGAAGCCATCTCGGACACCCCTGAGAGAAGGCACATACTTCCTGATCCAGGGGACGTTGAACGACTTCAGAAAGCCAGGAGCATACTTGAGGAAGAGTTTGCCGATCCCCCCAGTTTATTCGTCCTCGCCCGCAGGGTAGGATTGAACGACTTCAAATTGAAACGCGGGTTTAAGGCCATATTCGGAACAACGGTCTTCGAGTACGTGAGAAGGCTGCGTATGGATAAAGCTCGAGCCCTTCTGGAGATCGGCGATATCAATGTCACGCAGGCGGCAGTGGAGGCAGGTTATAGTTCTTTTGGGCACTTTGCCGCCGCATTCAAGAAACGCTTTGGAACCCTTCCCAGCCGGTACTGCAGGGGGAGACGAACATTTTCGGCTCCCCGAAATTGACCATGCTGCTTGCTTCAATCCGCAGGCACAGTGGGCGGATCGTGGCTGTCGGCGATCTTCGCGAACATTCTCATGACTCCGACGCAGAGTATGAAAATGGACTCGATATTCAGGTTGTCTTGCGCCGTCGTATCCACAAGTACTTTGAGGGAGGATTCAAGCCCGTCTTCCGGCTTCCAATAACATATGAGAATCGGAAGTCTTGGCAATAGCTGTAGCGCGATAGAAATATCAGCGCCTACAGGAGACGGCTCTGGCCGTCCGTTGAATACCTGGATCATAGTCTCAAACAGATCGGTATGAGCATCGGCGATTCGTTTGAGAGGGGTCTCGAATTGCTCGGCAAAGAGCTGCCCCCACGATACTCCGTCTCTGAGTTCCCTGAAAGGTATCCAAGTGCCTGATAGAGTCTTTCCGGAGCAGGATATTATATAGTTGAGCAACGGGACGGTTACCCAGGCGTGTACGTGGCAGGATGAAGCAATGCTCCCGTCGGGTGAAACGTGAAAGCCCCTGCCGAGCATGTTGATCACTAGCCGGTCTCCGGAAAGAGTTGCCCCCAGCCTCTCTGTTGATGACGGGAAATCGATTGTAGCGACTTCTCGCTTCAATGGTTCCAGCGATTCTTGATATTCCTGCTCCATTGCCATCCAATTAGGAGAATGCTCTTCATACTGCTCAAGTATGCTGCTATCCAGATAGGGGCAGTCTCGCAGACGGCTGTCCCCTTTGAATGCCGAAACAGCAAAGGCCAAACAAGTCGGAACGAGACATTTTCTGCAATTGGTCCCCGGGAGCAGTTTGAAGATCTCCATAGCATTTCTGAACGCAGGCATACGCAAGCCTCCTTTGCCCTCCATAGTATGGTCGCTGCCCGCGGAAATGGCAAGAACACCGCTATGATGTTAGGCTTGTCGCTGTGCTCAATAACAGCCGCAAGAAGAGATCCTGCTTTCTTCTTTCTCCCGGCGGGGGAGCAGCTTGAGTAGTCCCGCGTACCGCGGGATGAAACCCGTGGTGGGCAGTGCCAGCAATTAGTTCTTTGCGGCCCTGGAGGGGCCGGCCCCTTCCAGGG